>CAZHGG010000802.1:0-3464 GCA_964531755.1 uncultured Polyangiaceae bacterium | reverse complement strand
GCGGGGGGCGTGGCGGCGGGGAGCTGCGCGTTGGCGCTCGGCTTCACGAACACGAGCGGCCCCGGCGACGGCTGCGAGGGGAGCGCGAGCATCGCGTCGAGCGCCTCGTCGCTCGCGCCGCCCTCGTACACCACGTCCTCGAGCCCCGGCGTCGTCGACGAGCAGGCGGCCCCGAAGGAGAAGACCGCGAGGGTCGCGGAGAAGAGCGATACCTTCAGCAATTTCATAATTTTACCTAAATAAGGTGCTCCGTATCCTACCACGCGAGGCCCACGCCGCGAGCGGCGCGGCTCACGGCAGGCGCCGCACGTCCCACCGCACGCGCCGCGCGCGCGGCCCCTTGTGTCGCAGCACGAGGCCCCCGAGGACCACCTCGGACTCCGCGGCGAGCGCGGTGTTCACCCGCGTGCGGGTGACACCGCCGTGCGGCCCCGCGGCGACGCACGTCGCGCACTCGGCGAGGTCCGCCTCGGGCACGCGGGCGAACGACGCCGGCGCCTCGCCCGCGTCGCCGCGCGACTCGTAGGAGAGCTCCGTGCCGTCGGCGAGGCGGAACGCGCCTGCGGCGGCCTTGGCGGGCACCACGAGCACGTCGAGGCGATCGGCGACGCGCTCGGGGGTGACGACCTCCGGATCGGTCGCGGGCGCGAGCGTGTCGATCCGTGCATCGTACATGGGAAGCAGCGCCCCCTCCGTCAGCCACAGCGGCAGGCGGCCGAGCGGCGCGGGCACCTCCACCTTGCGCCCGCCCTCGAGCACCTCCGAGGTGTCGAGGTCGACGAAGCGGCCCGGCGGGAGCCAGAGCGACTTCGTGGTCTGTCCGCGGCGCACGACGGGCGACGTGAAGAGCGAGCGACCGAGGTAGAACGAGTCCTCCACAGCGTACGCCTCCGGCGCCGTGGGGTGCACGAGGAACGGGTGCCGCGTGATGGGCACGCCGGTCGCGTTGGCCTCGATCGCCAGCCCATGCAGGTAGAGCCCGAGGCGCGTATGGAGGCGCGTCATCGCGCGGTACACGTCCTGGGTCTCCTGGTCCTTGAAGAGGGACCACTTCTCCTTCTTCGCGCCCACCGGGTTCGCGCACGCGTTCTGCTCCTGGAACACCGGCGACACCGCGCCGAGCTCGACCCAGCGGAGGTAAACCTCCTTGTCGTTCGGCGCGCTCGTCACGCACTTGTAGCCGGACACGTCGCTGCCCCACACGGGCACGCCGCTCATGCCGAGGTTGAGGCCGCCGCGCAGCGACGCGACGAGGCCCTGGGTCTCGTCGAAGGTGGACTCCGGATCCCCACCCCACACCATGGGGATGTATTGCTGGCTGCCCGTGTACCCGGAGCGCACGAAGAAGAGGTAGTCGCCGGGGCGCTCCTTCTCGAGGAGGTCGTGCGCGGCCTTCGCCGACAGCACCGGGTAGAGGTTGTGCAGCTCGACGCCCGTGCGGCCGTCCTTCGCGCGCCACCGCCGCTCGGTGTACTCGCCGAAGTCGTGCATCCACCCGTCGTACCCGAGGGCGAGCGGCCGCCGGAGGAAGGTCTGAAACCACGCGACGCCCTCGGGCTGGGTGAGGTCGATCGACGCGAGCTCGAGGAGCCGCCCGGAGCTGAAGATCGTGGTGCCCGGCGCGCCCGAGGGCTCGGTGAAGAAGAGGCCGTGCTCCTTGCCGTAGGCGAAGTCGGCGGCGATCTCGGGGGCCGTCGCGACGTACGGGTTCAGGTACGCGACCACCTTGTAGCCGGCGGCGTGCACGGTGCGCGTCCACTCGCGGAGCGCGTCCTCGCGGCCGGCCTCGGAGCGCGCGGGCAGGAAGTGCACGGCGTCGTCGATGGTGGTGATGGGGATGTCGCGGTCGCGCATGAGCTTCCACTCGGGCACGCCGTCGACGAGCGCGTTCACGCCCACGCGTCGACGAGGACCGAACACCCACGGGGCCGGCACGAACGGCCGCCCCGTGTCGGCGACGAAGGCCCCGAGCGTGTCCTTCGGATCGCGCGAGAGGTACACCACCATCCGCAGGCGCGGCGCGTCGGCCGTGAGGGTGAGCGCGTCGCGGCGCTTCTCGGCGAAGTCGACGACCGTGCGGTGCGTGGTGTCGAGGTGCACCCCGAAGCCCTTGCTCGAGAGGAAGAACGGCACGGGGAAATAGGTCATCGAGGGGCCGTTCGGGCCCGGGTTGTCGTACGCGCGCGGGGCCGCCTCGCCCTTGCCCACGCCGCCCTCCTCGGCCCAGCTGTAGAGCGCGAGGCCGCGGTGGTCGGTGCTGGCGAAGCGCTCGCCCATGCCGAAGAAGTGCTCGTCCGGCGCGGCGTCGAGGGTGAGCCCGAGCTTGTTCCACGCCGGCTCGCCGCCCCTCGCCTCGAGGGTGAGCTCCACACGACGCGGGCCCACGGACACCGAGAGCAAGACCTCCCCGCCCGGCGCCTCGATCGCGAGGCGCGCCGCGGCGCCGCCATCCAAGAGCACCCGCGCGCGCCCCGAGAGGGCCCACGGGCCGACCACCGGCGCGTAGCCGTCCCACCCCGGCAGCCCCCTCCCCTGCTCCTCGAGCACCTCGTGGGCGGCCATGGCGGGCGCGTGCGCCTCGTCGCTGCTCGCGATCGTGCCGGTCACGCGCTCGCCGTCCTGCACGAAGGTGAGGCCGAAGGTGCCCGTGGCGATCTCGACCGTCGTGGCGCCCGCGCGGAGGGTCAGCGGCGGCGACGGCGGGGGCGAGGCGTCGCCGCAGCCCTGCCCGAGGCCGAAGAGGAGCGTGCAACCTGCACCGAGGGAGAGGACCGTGAGCGGGGCTCGCGCGCGCATGCCGACGACTCTCCCACCTCGCGCCGCCTCGCGCCAGCGCGCGCCGGACCAACCCCGTGGACGAGCGCGCCGCGAAATGCGACACGGGCGCAATGAGCCACCACAGCGACTCCCGCGATCCCCACGCGACGTGCGACGTGCGCGTCGAGCTCCACGGCGCCATCGCGGTGCTCGTGCTCGACGACGAGCGCCGCAAGAACGCCATGACCCCCGAGCTCGGCGACGCCCTGCGGCGCGCCGTGACCGACGTGCGCGCGCGACGCGGCGTGCGCGCCGTGGTGCTGACCGGCGCGGGCGACGCGTTCTCGGCCGGCGGGGATCTCGGGATGCTCGAGCGCCTCCGCCAGGTCCCAAGGGAGGCGTCGAGGGCGACCATGCTCGCCTTCTACGGGCGATACCTCTCGATCCTCGAGCTCGAGGTGCCCACCATCGCCGCGGTGCGTGGGCCCGCGATCGGCGCGGGCCTCGCCGTGGCGCTCGCGTGCGATCTGCTCGTGTGCGACGAGGACGCGAAGCTCGCGGCGAACTTCGCGAAGCTGGGGCTCTACCCGGGAATGGGCACGACGTTCTTCCTCGAGCGGCGCGCGGGCGCCCTGCGCGCCGCCGAGCTCGTGCTGACCGGGCGCCGCTTCAGCGGCCGGGACGCGCTGGCGTGGGGGCTCGCCAAC
>CAZHGG010000801.1:0-3467 GCA_964531755.1 uncultured Polyangiaceae bacterium | reverse complement strand
TCGGCATCGCGCCGGGCGGCAACATCAACTACGTCACCGGCCACGCCATCTTCGAGGCCACCCACGGCACGGCGCCCAAGTACGCCAACCTCGACCAGGTGAACCCGGGCTCGGTCATCCTCTCGGGCGAGATGATGTTCCGCCACCTGGGGTGGAACGAGGCGGCCGACCTGATCATCAAGGGCATGGACGGCGCGATCGGCGCGAAGACCGTCACCTACGACTTCGCCCGCATGATGGACGGCGCGAAGAAGGTGAAGTGCTCGGAGTTCGCGGGCGCGATCATCGAGCACATGGGCTGACACGCGGCGCGGCGCGGCGCTCCTCGTGGGGGGGGAGGAGCGCGCTCGCCTAACGGGCCTCGAGCACGAGGCGCGCGAAGGCCGGCGCGAAGGCCACCGGCGGCACCGGCCCGCAGCAGTTGAAGACGATCCCGTCGAGGCCCGAGTCGAGGAGCTCGGAGAAGAGCTGCTCGCCCGACAAGATGCCGTGCTTGAAGGTCGACGCCCCCACCTCGCGGGCGAAGGCCTCGTAGCAGTCGTTGAGGGTGAACACCGCCGCCAGGAGCCGGTTGCGGGGGTCGGGCGCGAGGCCGAAGGCGGGGCCCTCGGTGTCCTCCCGCACCGCGACGTGGAAGGCCTGGAAGTGCCGCACGGCGGAGAGCTGGTTGCCCACGCGCGTCGAGCCGCCGCGGAGCTGGACGAGGGCCCGCTCGACCCGCACCGCGTCGGCCACGACGTTGAGCCTGCGGTAGAGGTCGCGGCCGAGCGTGAGGCTGTCGCCCGTGAGCGGGTCGACGTGGACGGCCTCGAGGGCCCCGAGGTCGCGCGTGAAGAGCGAGACGCCGGGGGTGGTCACCAGCGTCTGCTCCCGGGGGATCGCCGCGGCGTCGCGGTACCGTCGGTAGGCGTCGCGGTCGGAGAAGAGGAAGAGCCGCAGGTGGCCGTCGTGGTCTTCGTAGAGCCACGGCTCGGGCGCCGCGTTGGTGGTGCGGAAGGCCTTCGCCGAGCGCTCGGTGACGGGCAGCTCCCAGCGGTCGTGGCCCACGAGGTCGCGCATGAGCGCCGTCGCCCCGAGGCGCTGCGACTGCCACGCGCGGATCGCCTCGCCGACGGAGCGCGCGCGCGGCGCCTCGGCGGCAGGGTTGGCGGAGTCGGTGGGGCTGGTCGGTTCCATCGGGGGATTCACTCCAGGCGGCAGCGGGCCTCCGCCTCTCTCGCGGGGAGCGTGGCCCATGGACGAGCCCGAAGATGCATGAAAACAGCCGCGCTGTCGAAAGCCCCGCAAGGTGCGCAAGGGATGCGACAGAACGTCGTTTCTCGGCGGATCAGGGCGACCAGAAGACGTCGACGCCGCCGCTCGCCCCGGCGCCGCCGAGGCCGCTGGCCACGGAGGCCGAGGCCGACCACGCCTGGGAGATGGCGAACTCCACGAGGCCACGAAACACCTGCGCCCCGGTGTTGGCCGTCGACTGCCCGAAGGAGCTCGCCGCGGCGCCGTAGGTGAGCTGGACGTAGAAGCGCGGGCCGAGGGAGACGCCCGCCCCGTAGCGCCCGCTGCTCCCCTGGCCCGGCTCGAGGACGAGCGTCGGGACGAAGCGGAGCCCGCGGGAGAGGGTGCCGAAGGTCATCGCGCCCACCAGCGACGCGAAGGCCGCGCCCATCTGCTGCCCGAGGTCGCCGTTGGCGTTGGCGTTCTGCGACTCGCGGCGCCCGAGGGCGATCATCGCGAGCACCTCGGCCTGGCTCAGGCCCGGGTTGTTCACCGAGGCGAACTCCATCCGCGGCGCGCGGAGCCTGCCGCCGACGGTGGCCGTGAGCCGGTCGCCGGTCACGTCGTTGTGGTGGGCCGCGATGTCGAGCTGGGGGTTGATCGACACCGAGCCGTCGAGCACCACGCGGAGCCGGTCGAGTTCGAAGCGCTTGCCGAGCACGGAGAACCACCCCTGCGACACGGGGCTCTCGATCACCCCGGCGACGCCCCAGCCCGCGCGCTCCCGCGTCGCCTGGACGCCGCCGCGGATGGCCACCGAGAGGTCGCTCCGCTGCAGGAGGACGGGCTCGCTCAGGTCGATCGACAGGGCCATCGGGTAGGGCGCCGCCGAGGGCACCGCGCTGAGCACCGAGCGCCCGAGGACGAACACGCTCTCGTCCTGCCCGAGCGGCTGGAGGTCGCGCGTCTGCTCCTCCTTCAAGCGAACCTGCGCGCGCTGGATCCGCAGCTCGCCGCGCGCCCCGTCGCGCGCGAACTGCATCCCGAAGGCCACGTGCCCGTCGACCCAGCCGTAGGTGTTGCCCTCGACCCCGACGGGCAGCGCCCGCGCGTCGCCCTCCACCCGCACGTCGGCCAGCACCGCGGAGGGAGACGGCGCCGGCGCCCCCTCGGGCCTCGGCGCGAGGGCGCCCGCGAGGTCGACGGCGCCCTGGATGTCCGCCTGGCCGTTGCCGAGGACGAAGCTCATGCGGTCGAAGCGGAGCCCCGTCCCCGTCGCGCGGAGCGAGAGCTCGAGGTCGCGGAGCCGCTCGCCGAGGGAGATGATGTCCGCGTGCCCCTCGGACACGCGGAGCGTCCCGTCGATGGGCGCCGCGCCGCCGCCCTGCCAGCGGAGTGAGGCGTCGAGGGCGCCGCCGATGCCCGCGATCGAGTCGCTCCGCACGAGGGGGGTGAAGGTCTCCAGGCGGAAGGCCCGCGCGTGCACGGTGACGGCGGCCCGGTCGGCGCGCGGGCGCGGCGCGAGGAGCTCGCCGTCCACCGGGAGCGAGAGGCTCGCGCGCAGTGCGCCGGGCTGGTCGGGGGCCTGCGTCGAGAGGGGGTCGCAGTCCGCGTTGGCCGTGCGGGCGCTCGCCTCGACGCAGGAGCGGAGCGTCCAGCCGCCCCCCTCGCCGCGCGACACGAGGCGCGCGTGGAGCCCGACGTTGACCGGGCGCGACTCGCGGCGGTCGTCGCCCGTCATCTGCGCGCGGAGCCCTGCCACGGTGGCGGTGGCCTCCAGCGGGGTCGCGGCGTTGTCGGTGTGGCGGAGGTGGAGGGCGAGGGCCCCGCGCACGCCGCGGTCGCGGGCCCAGGTGAAGCGCTCGAGGAGGACGTTGCGCGAGTCGACGTCGAAGAGGTCGAGGGAGACGGCGTCGATCCCGCGGTCGAGGAGCGAGGCCCCCTCGGCGCGGGCGCGGATGTCGACCGCCACCTCGCCGTGCGCCTCCGGCGGCGCGTCGGGGGCGAGCTCCACCATCGCGTTGGCCACCAGGGAGAGGGGCCCCATCACGTTGCCCCCGGCGGCCGGCCGGAGCCCCACCAGCACCCGCGCCACCAGCGGCTCGGTGAGCCCCGCCACGGCGAGCGAGCTCGTGCGGAACTCCCCCTCCACGTCGGCCCCCAGCGACAGGAGCGTCCCCCGCGCCCGCGTCTCGAGCGAGAGCGACGCGTCGAGGGGAAGCTCCGGGGGGCGGAGGAAGCGAAGGCTGTCCCCC
>CAZHGG010000800.1:0-3468 GCA_964531755.1 uncultured Polyangiaceae bacterium | reverse complement strand
GCTGCTCGCCGACGTGCGCGCCCACGCCGCCGAGCTCGCGCGCGAGGAGCACGCGCTCCCCGCGCGCGTGGCGCCTTGGGTGGTCGCCGCCGCCGCCGACTACCCGGGCGATCTCGTCGACCCCGAGCTCCGCGCGCCCGGCGCGCTCGAGGCCCGCCTCGCCGAGCCGATGGTCTACGTCCGCGGGGCCCAGGCCACGCTCGCCACGCCGCGCGGGGTGGCCGAGGCGGCGCGCGTGTCCGCGAAGGACGCGCTCCTGCTCTGCCTCGTCGAGCCACCCTCGGCGCCCACCGAGAAGGTCATGCTCGGCCGGGTGCGCGTGGCCTACACCGGCGGTGCCGAGGCCCGCACGCCCCGCGTGCACAGGCTCGCCGACGCCCACCTCGGGCTCCCGCTCCTCGCGCCTGCGTGGGAGCGCCGCGTGGTCGAGGCCGAGGGCCCGCGCGAGCTGCGCGAGCTCCGCCGCGAGCTCGAGAAGGCGCCCCTCGCGTCGGCGAAGGCCGCGGCGAAGGCGCGCTGGCTCCTCGTCGCGGTCGACGAGGCGGGCCAGGGCCCCGGCCCCACCGAGATCGACGGCGAGCGCGCCCACGCGATCCGCCTCGCGCTGGTCGAGGTGGCGTCCGGGCGGGTCGCGCTGCGGCTGCGGCGCGACGTCGATCCCTCGGGCCTCACCGAGGCCGCGCGCGTGCAGTTCGCGAGCGGCCTCGACGCGTGCCGCTTCGCGCTCGACGTGCTCGGCGCCATTCACAAAAAATAGGCTGTTGTGTCAACTACTTGGGAGCTGTCCGCGAGCGCGCTTGGATGGCGGCGATGGCCCTGTCGAGCGAGCCGTCGGTCCGCAGGCAGGCGAGCGGATCGCGGCGCGGGCGCCGCCGCGCGGCCACCGCCTGGAGCTGGGTGAGAGAGCGGCGATCGCCCACCTTTGCGGCCCGGTCGAGCAGCGGCTTCCACTCGCAGCCCGAGGAGCCCCGGAGGTCGAGCGCCACCGCGAGCGAGTCGTCGGCGCGCGCGCGCACCGCGGGGTCGGTGAGCGTCGCCCGCGCGCGCTCCCGCGCCTTGGGGTACTGGTTCGCGTAGGCGCCGTACGCGAGCTCGTAGAGCACGTCGATCCCGTTCGAGCCGAGGCCGCCCCGCAGCACCGTGAACGCCTCGTCGGCGGCGGCGTCTCCGAGCGCGAGGTCGCGCGCGACGACGAGCACGTCCACCCCGCTCCGCGCGCGCGGCGACTTCTTCACGAGGCGGTCGAGCTCGACCAGCGCGCGCTTCGGGTCGGGCTCCTTCAGCGCGGTCATGAGGGCCCGGTGCACCTGCGGCGGGCAGTCGGCGTCGCCGGAGCGCGGCCCGAGCAGGGCCACGCCGCGCGCCGTGTCGCCCGCTTCCATGGCTGCGAGCCCCTCGCGCAGCTTCGGATCGGTGATCGGCGCCTCGACGTCGGCGTCCGCCGCGAGGTCGAGCTCGAGCTTGGCGATCGCCGCGTCCGCGGGCTCCGCGGCGGTCGGCCCCGCGTCGATCGCGGGGGCGCCCGGTCGCGCGACGACCAGCGCCAGCCCCACGAGGACCGCGGCGCCAAGCCCGAGGCCGAGGAGCACGCGCCGATCCCCCAGGCGGAGGCCGAAGGGCAGCGCCGGCGAGAGAGGCGAGAGCGGCGAGACAGGCGAGGCGGGCGAGATGGCCGAAGGGTGCGCGATGGCCGCGACGGGCGCGCCGGCGCCGAGGAAGCCCGTGGGCGCCGCGCCGCCGAGGAGGGTCGGCAGCTTCGCCTCGAGTCGGCCCGAGGCGACGAGCAACATCGTGAGGCCGTCGAGCTCCTCGAGCAGGGTCTTCGCGTCCGGCGTGCGGTCGGCCGCCTCCTTGGCGAGCAGGCGCAGCACCACGGCCGCCACCTCGGGCGGCACGTCGGCGCCGCCCATCTCGGACATCGTGGGCACCGGCGCGGTGACGTGCTTGCCGAGCAGGCGCACCTTGCTCTCGTCGTCGAAGGGGCGCGCGCCGCAGAGCATCTCGTAGGCCATCACGCCGAGCGAGTAGAGGTCGACGCGCGCGTCGATCTCCTGGCCGAGCGCCTGCTCGGGCGCCATGTACTCGGGCGTGCCGTAGACCATGCCGGCCTTGGTGAGCACCGGCGCGCCCGGGGACCGCGACGACGAGTCGCGCGTGAGCTCGCCCACCGGCACCTTCGCGATGCCGAAGTCAAGTACCTTGACGAAATCGCGCTCGCCGTCGCGCTCGACGAGCATGATGTTCTCGGGCTTGAGGTCGCGGTGCACGATGCCGAGGCCGTGCGCGCGCATGAGCGCGGCCGCGATCTGCCGCACGATGGTGAGCGTCCGCGCGAGCGTCAGGCGCCCCCGCGCGAGCACCTCGCGCAGGTTCTCGCCCTCGATGTACTCGAGCGCGAGGAAGAACGAGCCGTCGGGCAGCTTCCCGAAGTCGGTGGCCGCGGCCACGTTGGGGTGCTCGATGTGCGCCGCGGCCATGGCCTCGCGCTCGAAGCGCGCGACCACCTCCGGCAAGTGGACCATCTCGGGGTGGAGCACCTTGATCGCCATGCGCTTGTGCATGTGCGTGTGCTCGGCGAGGTACACCGCGCCCATCCCGCCCTCGCCCAGCAGCGAGAGCACGCGGTACCGGTCGGAGAGGACGACCCCCACGAGCGCCTCGGCGCCGATGGGCGCGGGCGGCGCGGGCGGCGCCACCGACGCGGGCTTGACGGTCTCGGCCTGGCTGCCGCTGCCCTCGAACGGATCGCTCGAGAGGCTCGACACGTCCGGAGCGCTGGAGAAGGGCTCGAACGGCGGCTCGCCCGGGGCGTCGGCGCCCAACGCCTCCTCGACGTGCGCTCCGGACGGCGGGTCGGCGGGAGGGGAGGGCGGCATTCGTCTCCTTCAGGCCTACCACATCGGCGGGCGTCAGAAGTCCACCAGGACGCCGAGCGACACCCCGAGCGCGACCGTGTCGTCGCCCGCGCCGGCCGCGTACGCCGCGCCGTGGTGCGCGGCGCCGAACGCGGACATCACGTCGGCGTAGAGCGAGATGGGGCGTCGAAGCTTGTAACCTGCACCTATCCCCACGGGCACCTCGAGGAACCCGCCCGCGCCCGCGGGGGTCGACAGGGCGCGCGCGTAGCCCGCTCCGACCGAGAGCCACACCGAGAAGCGCTCGGTGCGGGGCACGGGCGAGATCGCGCGGGCGTGGACGCCGAGCGCGGCGAGCGAGCGGCCCGTCCCGCCTTGCGGGGCGAACGCGAAGGCGCCGTAGGCCCCGACGCGGACGAACGGGAAGAGCGCGAGGTGGCCGCGGAGCTCGGCGCGGAGCCCGGGATCCGCGTCGGGGACGCCGGCCGCGCGCCCCCCGAGGAAGCGCTTCTCGAGGCCCACCTGGGCGGACGCGTCGGCGTGGAGCTGCGCCCGCGCTGCGGACGGCGCGACCACGGGCGCGATCAGCGCGCCGAGCCCGAGGAGCACGGCC
>CAZHGG010000799.1:0-3470 GCA_964531755.1 uncultured Polyangiaceae bacterium | reverse complement strand
GCCTCGTCGTCGTCGGCCCAGCGCGGGAGGGCCCCGCGCCCGCGCGCCACCTCGGCGATCGCGGCCCGCACCTCGGGCGGGACGGGGCCGACCACGAGCGGCACGCCGGCCTTGGCGATGCCGGCCTTCTCGCGGGCGATCGAGGGCAGGTCGGCGCCGAGTCGGTCGGTGTGGTCGAGCGCGATGCGCGTGATGGCGGTGACCCGCACGCCCGGCGGGGCCACCACGTTCGTGGCGTCGTGGCGGCCGCCGAGGCCCACCTCCAGCACCGCGAGCTCGACGCCGGCGCGCCGGAACGCGAGAAACGCGGCGAACGTCGCCACCTCGAAGAAGGTGAGTTCGGGGCCGAGGTGCAGCGCCTCCGTGAGCGCCTCCGCGAGCGGGTCGTCCGCGAGCACCTCGCCCGAGACCCGCACGCGCTCGGCGAAGCGGGCGAGGTGGGGCGAGGTGTAGAGCCCCGTCCGCAGGCCGCTCGCGCGCGCCGCGGACTCGGTGAGCGCGGAGACCGAGCCCTTGCCGTTGGTGCCTGCAATATGCACGGAAGCGAAGGCGCGCTCGGGGTTCCCGGCTCGCGCGCACGCCTCCGCCATGGCCTCCGTGCCGAGGCGCACGCCGAAGGGGACGCGCGTGTAGAGCTCGCGCAGCGCGGCGGGGAGCACGACCCCCCCTAGCGCGCGCGACCGTCCAGGCGTCGCCGGCTCTTCGCCGGCGCGGGCACGACGCGGGGAGGGCCGAGGTGCTCGAGGATCGACGAGATCTCCGCGCGCATGTCGAGGCGCGAGGTGATGCGATCGACCATGCCGTGGGCGAGCAGGAACTCGGCGGTCTGGAAGCCCTCGGGGAGCTTCTGGCGGATGGTGTTCTCGATGACGCGGGGGCCCGCGAAGCCGATGAGCGCCCCCGGCTCGGCGAGGTTCACGTCGCCGAGGAACGCGAAGCTCGCCGCGACGCCGCCGGTGGTGGGGTGGAGCAGCACGGACACGAACGGCAGCCCCTTGTCGCGGAGGCGCTCGCGCGCGGCCACGGTCTTCGCCATCTGCATGAGGCTGAGGATGCCCTCTTGCATGCGCGCGCCGCCCGACGCCTGCAGCAGCACGACCGGCAGGCCTTCGTCTGTCGCGCGCTCGAAGAGCCGCGCGATCTTCTCGCCCACCACCGAGCCCATGCTGCCGCCCATGAACGCGAACACGAACGCCCCGTAGGCGATCGGGCGGCCGCGCAGGTGGCCGAGCCCGGTCTCGATGGCCTCTCGCGCGTGGGTGGACTTCTGGGTCGACGCCACGCGCTCGGGGTAGGCCCGGCCGTCCGAGAAGGTGAGCGGGTCGCCCGGCGCGAGGGCGTGGTCCCACCCCTCGAGCTTGCCGCCGTCGAGGAGCAGCTCGCGGAACCCGCGCGCGCCGAGCTTGTGGTGCTTCTGGCAGAGCGGGCAGACCTCGGAGTTCTCGGTGAAGCGCTCGACCGCGAGCGTCTCGCCGCAGCCGTCGCACTTGCGGAACACGCCCTTGCCGAAGCTGTGCTTCTCGCTCGCGTCGAGGCCTGCGGTGGGCTTCTTTGGCCAGGTCATGGGCCTCTCCCCCTAGCACGCGAGCGGGGCACGTTGCACGCGCGCCGCGCTCAGCGGCGCACCCTCGCGTACGGGTGGTCGCCCGTCGCGAGCGCGGCGAGCGCCTCGAGCGCCGCGCCCTCGAGCCGCACCGGCAACCACTCGCGCTGCACGACGGCGCCCCGCCGCTCGTAGAACTCGATGGCCCCCACGTTCCAGTCGAGCACGTGCCAGTCGAAGCGCGCGCAGCCGGTCTCGAGCGCCTCCCGGGCGAGCGCCGCCATCAGCGTGGTGGCGACCCCCGCCTTTCGGTAGCGGGCGCGCACGAGGATGTCCTCGAGGTGCAGCGTGGGCCTGCCGGTCCAGGTGGAGTACTTCCGGAAGTAGAACGCGAAGCCGGCGACGCAGCCCTCGAGCTCCACGATGAGCACGTGAAACAGCGGGTGCTCGCCGAAGCCATCGCGGAGGTAGTCCTCGCGCGTGGCGGTGACCGCCTCCGGGGCGCGTTCGAACTCCGCGAGCTCGTGGACGAGCGTCAGGATCTCGTCCACGTCGTCGGGCGTCGCCCGGCGCAGCGTGAGGGACGGAGGCGGCGCCACCGACGGCGGGGGAGCCACGGCTACTTGGTGGCGGGCGGGAAGTTGCGGCAGGCCGCGTCGAACGTGGCGAGCGCCTGCGAGAGCCCCTTCGTGAGGTCGCCCTCGCAGATCGACGAGAAGGTGCCGTTCTTGCCGGCCTTCGCGATGAAGTCCTTCAGGCGGACGGCCTCGGCGGCGCTGCCGAAGCCCGCGGAGTTGCAGGCCTTTTCGCCCGCGATGACCGCGGCCGCCCAGCGCGCGCGCTGGTCCTTCAGGACGTCGAGGTACGACAGGTAGCTGTCCACCGTGCCGCGAGGGTTGTTCTCGACGCCGCCCTCGTCCTCGTCGGTGATGATGACGAAGGCATAGAGCGCGTCCTTCCGGATGAAGCCCGCGTTGGTGGGGTGGTTGCCGCTCAGCTTGATGGCCTCGAGGCCGCGCTCGATCGAGCTGCCGCTGGTGCCTAGCGACGCCCGCGTCGAGAAGATGTTCGCGAGGCCAGGATCGGTGCGCTCCAGCCACGCGCGGCTGAGCCCACCGCCGGTGGCGAAGGCGCCCTTCAGGCCGCTGTCGGTGTCGGTGCTGGTGACGGCGAGCCGGTAGTCCAGGGAGGCGCCGCTCTTCGTCTTGTACGCGTTCAGGACGTCCACGAACTTCGGGAAGTTGGTCTTCAGGTTCGCCTGCTCCTGGGCCATCGACCCCGAGTTGTCGACCACGAAGACGATGTCCATCTGCCTGCACTCGTTCGCCTCGGCGGCGGCGTCGGGCGTGGCGGCGTCGGCGAAGCCGAAGCCCCCGCCGCCGTTGCCGTTGCCGTTGCCGTTGCCGTTGCCGAACGGATCGGTCGAACCGTCGGACTCACCGAACTCGGTGCGCGTGTCCGAGCTTCCGCAGGCGACCGCGCCGAGCATCGCGCCGACGGTGAAGAGAGCTGCAAGCGTCTTTCGCATACCGTAGGGGTAGCATCCGGAGCGCGAGCTGCCGCCAAAAAATACGGGCTTTCCGGCGTGATCCTGGTGCATTTTCGATCCGGTCCTTCTGCGATCCACGGGGCGCTCCGCGCGTCCGAGGCCTTGTACGCCCCGCGCGGTGACTTCTTCCTTCCGCCGTCGCGCGCCGCGGGCGGCGCGCGCTCAGGCCACCGTCATCGTGGAGAGGTCCGAGGGCACGAGCAGCGTGGGCTCGGTGCGCGACTGCACGTCCTTCGCCGACACGCCGGGGGCGACCTCGCGGAGCACGAGGCCCTCGGCGGTGACGTCGATCGTGGCGAGCTCCGTGATGATGCGGTTGACGACACGCCGGCCCGTGAGCGGCAGGTTGCACTCCTTCAGGATCTTCGGCGAGCCGTC
>CAZHGG010000798.1:0-3477 GCA_964531755.1 uncultured Polyangiaceae bacterium | reverse complement strand
CCGTCGCGCCCGCGCGGGTGCCCCCCGCGGCCCCCCCGCCGGCGCGCGGCGCGCGGGCCCACGCCGAGGCGCACGTCACGTCCGCGACCCGGAGCGAGGGCGCGGCCAGGGCCACGCGCGAGGCGTCGAGCCGGGCAACGGCGACCCCGCTCGCGGGCTCGGGGGCGAACGCGAGCGGCGCCCCCACGAGCGCGGTCGAGGCGAGGACCTCGAGGCCAGGCGCCGTCGCGCTGCCCCCCACCACCACCACGCCGCGCCCGTCCATCCACGCCGCGCCGGCGCCGAGCCGCGGGCTCGCCAGGCTGACCCACGACAGCGCGCCGTCGACGGCGATGCGCAGCACCTTCGCGGTCGGCTCGCCGGCCCTCCGGGTGCCGCCCACGACGAACGCGACGCCGTCGCTCCCGTGCACGCCGACGCCGCCCGCGACCTCCGCGAACGCGCCGCCTGCCGGCGCCTCGAGCGGCGTGGTCGACTGGTCCGCGAAGTCGAAGACGACCGCCTTGTCGGCGATGAGGAGGGCGCGAGTGCCGAAAATCATGACAGATTTCGGCGCGAAGGGGAGGGCCGGTGGGCTCGCGACCGGCGCGTAGTTTGCCAGGTCGTAGAGGGCTGTGCGCGCGCCGTCGACGCCCAGGACGTAGCGGTCCGCGAGGAGCGCGGTGAGCGCCGCGGGGGGCGGCTCCGCGAAGGGCGCCGGCAGCCGCGCGAGCTCCCCGCGCCGCTGGACGAACACGCGGAGCGTCGTGGACTGGAGCGCCCCGAAGCGCACCGCCAGCGACTCCCCGGCGACCACGGTCGCGCCGCGCGCGTCCTCACCGCGCACGCGGAGCGCCCCCACGTCGTCCTTCTGCAGCTCGCCGAGGTCGAGCGAGTCCGCGGGCAGGGGCGCCCGGGCGAGCGCGAGGACGCCGCCGTCGGCGAGGGCCGTCTCCACCACGAGCGTCGCGACCGGTGGCTCGCGCGTGAGCACGCCCTCCTCGAGTCCCGTGTCGAGCGTCACGACGCCCGTCGCGGGCGTGGTGCACGCGGCGAGCATGGCGCCGCCGCCCGCGAGGAGGCGCCGGAGGCGGGCGCGCGGGTGCTGAGCCGGCCGGGTCATGCGCTCCGAGTACCACCTCCGCGGGTCACGCGGGAGCCGCGCCGGGGCCCAAAATGTCGGCGCGCGCGCGCCCCGTGCGCTAGAGACGCGGGTTTTCTAGGAAAGTTGGCCCCGACGGGCCCCCCTTGCTAGCGGAGTGAAGTCCATGAGCGTGTCGAATCGTGTGAGAGCGGCGGTCGTCGCGGCCCTGTCGGGCCTGGCAGCGGAGGGCAAGCTCGGCGAGCGCGGCCCCGCCGCGGTCGGCGCGGTCGACTTCGTCGTCGAGCGGCCCAAGCGCCCGGAGCACGGCGATTTCGCCACGAACGTCGCCATGGTGCTCACGAAGCGCGTGGGCATGCCGCCGCGGGCCATCGCGGAGCTGCTCGCGGCGCGCCTCGCGGGGGGCGAGGTGGTCCGCGCCGCGGAGCTCGCGGGCCCGGGCTTCGTGAACCTGCGCGTCACGCCGGCGCCCTTTCATGAGGCGCTCGTGGAGATCCTGGCCGCCGGCGAGAGCTACGGGCGCGCCCCCGCGGCCTCCGGCGAGCGCATCGACCTCGAGTTCGTCAGCTCGAACCCCACCGGCCCGCTCGTCGTCGCGAGCGCGCGCAACGCCGTGCTCGGCGACGCCACGGCCCGCGTCCTCGAGGCGCGAGGCCACCGGGTCACGCGCGAGTACTACATCAACGACTTCGGCAACCAGGTCGGGCTCTTCGCCGACAGCGTGCGCGCGGTCCACGAGGGCCGGGAGCTCGGCGAGGACCTCTACAAGGGCGCCTACATCCACGACATCGCGCAGTACCTCGCGGCGCACAGGCCCGGCGTGCTCGCAGAGGGGCGCACCGAGCTGTCGCGCGCGTGCGTGTCGCTCATGCTGCGCGGCGTGCCGGGCGTCCCCACGATGCCTGGGATCCGCAAGACGCTCGCGGCGCTCGGCGTCCACTTCGACGTGTGGTTCAGCGAGGAGTCGCTCCACAGGTGGGGCGCGGTCGACGCCGCGCTCGAGACCCTCCGCGCGGGCGGATACCTGGTCGACAAAGACGGCGCGACCTTCTTCCGAAACGAAGACGCGGGCTCCACCGACGACAAGGAGCGGGTCGTCAAGAAGTCCGACGGTGCGTACACGTATTTTGCGAGTGATATCGCGTATTTTGCGGACAAGGTCGCGCGCGGCTACGACCGCCTGCTGATCGTGCTCGGCGTCGATCACCACGGGTACGTCGCGCGCATCCGGAACGCGCTCGACGCGCTGGGGCTGCCGGCCGACCGCTTCGAGGCGCTGCTCTACCAGCTCGTGTACATCCTCCGCGACGGCGAGGTCGTGAAGTCGTCCAAGCGCGCGGGCAACATCGTCACCGCCGACGAGGTCATGGACGAGATCGACGAGGCCGCCGGGCGCGTCGGCGCCGGGAGCGACGCGCTGCGCTTCTTCTTCCTGTCGCGGAGCCACAGCTCTCAGGTCGACTTCGACATCGAGCTCGCCAAGAAGAAGAGCCTCGACAACCCGGTCTTCTACGTCCAGTACGGGCACGCCCGGCTCTGCAGCATCCTCAAGCGCGCCGAGGAGCAAGGCCTCGCCGCGCCGACGCGCGTCACCCCTGCCGACCTCGCGAAGCTCGTGCACCCGGACGAGCTCGCCCTCACCGCGAAGGTGAGCGAGCTCGGGGCGGTCCTCGACGACGCGGCGAGGCACCGCGAGCCCCACCGCGTGCTCTTCTACGTCCAAGAGCTCGCCCGCGACTTCCAGAGCTACTTCTCGCGCCTGAAGGCCGAGAACGACACCATCCTCCCGCAGGCCTCGGTGCGCGCCGTCGCCGGCTGGGAGGAGCGCTGGGACCACGACAAGACCCGCGCGCGGCTCGCGTGGATCGTCGCCGTGCGCTACGTCTACGCGGAGGCCCTCGGCGTGCTGGGCATCAGCGCGCCGGAGCGCATGGACCGACCCGCGATCGACCCGAGCACCGACCTGACCTCCGCGAGCGACGAGCTCGAGGACCGCGACTGAGCACGGCCCACCGAACGCACCCGAGGCGAGAATGGAACAGCGAGTGAAGCACCTCGAGCAGATCCAAGAGACCGACGCCGAGGGCGGCCCCGGCCGCGGCGCCACGCTGGCCTTCGTCGCGCTCGGCGGGGCGTGCGTGCTGTTCGCGGTCCTCGCGCTGAACGGCCGCGGCTCCAAGCCCGACGTGAAGAAGTCCGACCCGCTCGGCGAGCTCGTGTCCCAGCGCGTGAAGGCCGAGAAGGCCAAGGGCGGCGCGTCGTCGAAGCCCACCGATCTCGCGCCGAGCGACGTCACGTTCCCGGGCATCCTCAGCGACGACACCGCCCCGCCGACCGCGCTCGCGGCGGTCAAGGGCAACGCGCAGGCGCGCGAGCCGCTCGCCGCGGCGCTGCCG
>CAZHGG010000797.1:0-3481 GCA_964531755.1 uncultured Polyangiaceae bacterium | reverse complement strand
CCGCCGCGGTCGGCGCGAGCGTGGTCGCCGCGACCGACGCGCAGGCGAGCGCGCGCAGGAGCGCCGGCCCCGGCGCGGCGGCCCGGTGGTGTGCGCGCGACATGCCGAGAGCCTACCCGGGAAGGGCCGCCGCTTCGAGCCGGTCCCGACGACGATCTGTGCTTGTTCGGCCGCGCGCTTGGCACTATTTCCGGCAGGGCTCCATGCCGTCCCTTCGAAAGAGCAACTTCGCGCGCCTCGACGGCGAGGTCTTCGACGTGCTCGTGATCGGCGGTGGCATCAACGGCGCGGTGGCGGCCTCGTGCCTCACCGTGCGCGGGGCCGAGGTCGCGTTCATCGACCGCGGCGACTTCGCGGGCTTCACGAGCCAGCAGTCGTCGAACCTCGCGTGGGGCGGCATCAAGTACATGGAGACGTTCGAGTTTGGGCTCGTGCTCAAGCTCTGCGCCTCGCGAAACCAGCTCATCCGCGCCTACCCCTCCACGGTGCAGGAGATCCGCTTCTACACGACCCACGCGAAGGGCTTCCGCCACGGTCTGTGGAAGCTCGTCGCCGGCACCTGGCTCTACTGGCTCATCGGGCGCTTCTTCACGAAGACCCCGCGGCTGCTCTCGCGCGAGCGCATCGCCGCCGAGGAGCCCATCGTGAACCTCGAGGGCACTGACGGCGGCTTCGAGTACTCCGACGCGTACCTGCACGACAACGACGCGCGCTTCGTGTGGAACTTCGTGCGCACGGCGCTCGATCACGGCTGCGCCGCCGCGAACTACGTCGAGGCCCTCGGCAGCGAGCGCGTGGGCGACGTGTGGGAGACCCGCGTGCGGGACGTGGAGACCGGCGCCGAGAAGCTCGTGCGCTCGCGCGTGGTGGTGAACGCGTGCGGCCCCTTCGTCGACGAGGTGAACGCGAAGAACGGCGTCACCACCGGCCACCGGCACGTGTTCTCGAAGGGCATCCACCTCATCGTGCGCAAGCTCACGGAGGGCGGGCGCGTGCTCACCTTCTTCGCCGACGACGGGCGCCTCTTCTTCGTCATCCCCATGGGGGTGCGCACCTGCATCGGCACGACCGACACGCGGGTCACCTCTCCGCACGCCCGCGTGACGCCGGAGGACCGCGCGTTCGTGCTCTCGAACATCAACAAGCGGCTCAACCTGCCCGAGCCGCTCACCGAGGCGGACATCGTCGCGGAGCGCTGCGGCGTGCGGCCGCTCGTGGTCGAGAGCGCCGGCGGCGACACCACCGACTGGCTCCAGCTCTCGCGCAAGCACGCGATCGAGATCGACCAGGCCAAGCGGCACATCTCGATCTACGGCGGCAAGCTGACCGACTGCCTGAACGTGGGCGAGGAGATCGCGGCGGCGTGCCAAGAGCTGGGCGTCACGCTGCGCTACCCGCGCCACGTCTGGTACGGCGAGCCGCGCGGCGAGGTGCGCGACACCTTCTTCCACCAGGCCGACCTGATGGAGCTCGACGAGCTCACCTCACCCTCGTCGTCGGAGAAGCTCACGACGCGCCTCTGGCGCCGGTACGGGGCCGCCGCGCTCCCCATGCTGGAGGACATCCGCCGCGATCCGCGGATGGCCGAGGTGCTCATCGAGAACGCCGAGTACCTGCGCTGCGAGATCGAGCACGCCGCGCGGCGCGAGATGATCGTGCGCCTCGAGGACTTCCTGCGGCGCCGCTCCAAGATCTCGCTCGTGGTCACCCACGAGACGCTCCGCGAGGCCGCCGGCCTGAGGGAGGCGTGCGAGATCCTCTTCGGCGCCGCCGCGAAGGAGCGCCTCGAGGAGTACTTCGCGAGCGTCGACGCCGCGAGGGCCCGCGAGGCGGCGGAGGACGCCGAGCCGGCGCGCGCCACCGCATAAAGTAAATCGTATTGACTAATGGCCGTTTGCGGCGCGGGTCGCGATCGCGCATCGTGGGGCATGCGCAGGATCGGTCGTCGCCCGTTTCTCCTCTCCAGCCTCGTCCTCGCCGCGTGCGGCGGCTCCATCGCGGCCGCGCCCGACGCCTCCACCGGCGACGCCGCGCCGCCCCCTCCGTCGCCGCCCTCGCCGTCCCCGAGCTTCCCGCCGTCGAACGGCTTCGACGCGGCGCCGCAGCCGCCGCCCCAAGACTGCGGCGACCGGAACCCCGCGGCCGGGCTCGCCGCCCTCACCGGCTTCGGCCAGGCCACGCCCACGCTGCCGCGCCTCTACTCGTTCACCACGCAGGCGCAGGCCGACGGGCTCCGCCGCGGCGATCCGCTGCTGTCGAAGACCACCACCGACTCGGGCCACCGCGGCTACCTCTTCAACGTGCTCGAGGCCCGCGCGAAGAGCGGCGACGAGCTCGCCGCGCTGCTCGCGGGGCCGAGGTTCGAGGCGGGGCGGTTCGCGTGGCCCTTCCTCGCCGGCACGCGCGTGTCGCCGGAGCGGTACGGCGACGAGATCCTCGCGTTCACGTTCAAGCCCGACGCCCTCTTCGTGACGGTGTCGGCCAAGCGGGCGGACTACCGCTTCTACGACGCGAGCGGCGCGCCCGTGCCGTACGCCACCGGCCTGGCTGCGCCCCAGCGGCTCGCCGCGTTCCTCTTCCTGAACGACCAAATGGCCGCCGTCGACACGTTCGGGAACCCCGTGCGCTGCGGCGGCACGCTCGACGTGGGGCTCGTGTACCGCGAGTTCTACCTGGGCAACCTCGGCATGATCGCCGAGTGGAGCCTGGGCACGCAGGCGATCGTCGATCGCCTGGCGGCCGAGGTGAGCGATCTGCGCTCGCTCGCGCGCGACCTCGACTGCTCGGGCGGCGCGCTCGGGCCGAGCTGCGACGCCGTGCTCCAGAAGTGGACGCGCGTCGGCGCCACCCGCGCCGACAAGCTCATCGCCTCGATGGCCTTCGCCACGCCGTTCGGCCGCAGCGGCCTGCTGCCGCCCGACCTCACCCGGCTCGCCGACGACCTCGAGAAGCTCCGCTTCATCCCCGAGCCGTTCGTCGTCACGCCGTGAGGCGCGTCGGCGTGAGGACGGAGGCGTGAGGACCCTCACGAAGGACGAGGCGCTCGCGGCGCTGGCCGAGGGCCGCGCTACGCTGCCGGCGCGGTTCGCCGGGTGCGTGATGTGCGCCCTCGCAGCCCGCGCGCTCACCCCGGGCCTCTTCGTGCGCGAGAGCGAGCACGCGGTGTGCGTGCTCGACGCGTACGCCGCCCGCCCCCTCCACCTGCTCGTGGTCGCGAAGCGGCACCTGACGACGCTCCGCGAGGTGCCGTGGGAGGTGCACGCCGATCTCTCCCGCCTGGCGTGGGAGGGCGCGCGGGCGCTCGAGGCGCGGGGCGCCAAGCGCGTGTATATTGCACAGCTCGGCTCGCCGGTCGATCTGCCCACGAGCTACGCGCACGCGCACGTCCACGTGGTGCCCGTGGACGAGGTCGACGAGCGCGCGCGTCCGGCGGCGGTGTTCTCGTGGTCGAGCGGCGTGGTCGTGTACGAGCCGGGCGAGG
>CAZHGG010000796.1:0-3485 GCA_964531755.1 uncultured Polyangiaceae bacterium | reverse complement strand
GTGGACCCCACCGTCCCGCCGCGGACGTCTGCCTCCCCCCGCGGCACCTTCAGAAGCGCCAGAGCCAGCCGGCGCCGCCGGGCGCACCCCACGCCCGCTGCGGCACGCGCGACCCGCCAACCACGATGAGCGCCACCCCGATCGCGACGAGGGAGAGCCCGCCCGCGACGAGGCCGCCGAACACCCCCGGGCTCCCTTTCCCATAGACGGAGAGGCTCGGACCGATGACAGCGGCGTGCACACCGATCGTCGTCAGCACAATCCCGGAGACCATCATTGGCGTGGAGTACCGCGCGCCCTCGGCGGGGCCGCCCCACGACTGCAGACGTGGCTGAGGGACAGGCGCGCGCGGGGCAGCGGGTGTGAGCGCGGCAGCGGGACGAGCGCGCGGCGCCTCCACCTCCGCAGGCTCGAGGGGTGGAGTGTCGGTCTTGCGGGGCCCGTCTGCCGTTGGAGCCGCCGCTGGAGCGCTCGATGAGGGGGCGCCCGTGACAGTCGGAGGGGGCTCGGCGGCGGCGGGGCGCGTGAGCAGGACAACGGCAGACACGAGCGTGGCGAGGCACGGCGCCCAGCGACCCGCTCTCGGACCTTGCCTCACGAGCGGGACCGGCGAGCGCGGCTCGCGCGCGCGCCAGGGATCTCGACCGCGCGCTCCACGCCGAGTCGCCTCCGTTGCAGCGAGACTCCGGTGCCACCCATCGCGCCATCGTCGCGCAGCGCGGGCCGGCTCGCAACGGCGCGTGCGCCGCGCCCGTCTTCGGGTACAGTGCGGTGGGCCCGGGACGCGAGGTGCGAATGAGCATGAGAGCCTTCTTCGGAGCGACCGCCGCGGCGCTGCTCCTCCTCGCGGCGAGCTGCGGCTCCTCCGAGCTGCCGAGCGAGTTCGACGGCGGCGCGACGGCCGGCGACGGCGGCGCGACCTTCGGCGACGGCGGCGCGCCCCCGTTCACCGACGGCGCGTCGAGGCCGCCCGAGGGCTGCGGCAGCGTCGTCACCGGCGCGGTCCGCGACTTCCACGCCGGCGGCGATTTTCAGTGCACGAACAGCGGCTACACCGACACCTCCGGCAAGCAGTGCGGGCCCTGGGATCCGGCCATCGTGGGGCGCCTCGGCGCGCGGCTCGGGCCGAAGCGAAAGCCCGTGTTCGCGGCGGGCGCCCGCACGCCGAGCACGACCGGCGCGGCGGCGTTCGACGAGTGGTTCAACGACGTGCCGGGGAAGAACCTCGCGCGCCCGCACAAGATCACCCTCGTGGCGGGCGCGAGCGGCACCTCGTCGTTCGACACGGCGTTCTTCTTCCCCATCGACGGCGAGCTCTTCGCGGCCGCCCCGAACGACCCCGACAAGGGCCCGTTCAAAAGCGACGACCAGCGGGTGAGAAACTTCCACTTCACCTACGAGCTGCACACGACCTTCCGCTACGACCGCGGGAACGTGTTCACGTTCCGCGGAGACGACGACGTCTTCGTGTACATCAACGACCGCCTCGCCGTGAACCTGGGCGGGATCCACGTGCCGATGTCTGGGAAGATCGCCCTCGACTCGGGGCGCGTGGAGCTCACCGTGGAGCCCCAGTGGGCCTCGCTCGTCGCCCTCACGCCGCGCCCCGAGCTCGGCCTGCCCGACGCCATCCCCGGCGGCGTGGCGGGCACCGTGGATCTCGGCCTCTCCCCGGGCGGCATCTACGCCCTCGACTTCTTCTTCGCCGAGCGCAACTGCTGCGCCTCGAACTTCCGAGTCGAGACCAATTTGGAGTTCGTGGACTGCGGGGGAGGCACGGTCAAGTAGGGAGTCGGCGAGGAGCGAGATTACGTGCCGGGGGACGTCGCCCCGAGCCGCGCGCGCCACTCCGCGACGTCGACCTCCCCGGCAGAGCCCCAAATGCGCGGAGGGAGCACCACCACCCGCCGCAGCCGCGGCAGCCGCTCGGCGCGGATCAGCGCCTCCACGTCGTCGTCGGTGATCGCGTCGGGGCCGAGGTCATTGTCGCTGAAGTCGAGCTCTTCGAGCGCCGGCCACGCGCGCGAGGAGGTGAGCGCCGCCACGGCCGAGGCGTCGAACGGCCACCCTCGCACGACGAGCGCTCGCACGCGCCCCACGTGTGGCGAGCGGAGGAGCGCGTCGCGCCCCACGGCCGTCACCTCGCAGTGCGAGAGGTCGAGCGACTCCAACGTGTCGAGGCCGGCGCTGCCCGCGAGCGCCGCGACGCCTTCGTCGCCGAGCGCGTTGCGCCCCACCGTGAGCGCGCGCAGCCGCGGCAGCAGCGGCGACTCGGCGAGGAGCCGCGCCGCGACCGGCGTGAGGTCGTTGGCCCAGAGGTCGAGCGACGTGAGCTCCAGCAACCGCTCGCACCGCGCGAGGCGCGCGACGGCCGCGTCGGTGAGGTCGTTGTCGCCAAGGTCGAGCTCCCCCACGCGCGCGATCTCCGGGCGCTCGAGCAGCGCGGCGAGGTCGTCGTCGGTGAGGCCGCGCCGCGAGAGATCGAGGCGCGCCGCGCCGCCCTGCAGCACTTGGAGGACGAGCTCCACGAGGGCAGGGTGCCACCGGGTGGCGCGGGCGGCAAGGGAGCGGCGTGTTCGGGAGCGACGCTAGACGTGACGACTCCCTCCGTGCGGCCTGGACGCGAGGCCGGCGTTCCCGGACTCGTGTGCACGCGCAAGCTCGAATCCTGCGCTACACCAGCGAAGAAGGGGGACGCCAGTTACCCACGAGAGCTCGCCGAGCCACCGAGCGCTCGCCGGGGGGCCTTGACGGGAGGCCCACACCGCGGGACCCTCTCCTCGGGAGCGGCCGGACCCGGGGGGCTGGCGAGGAGGGCGCACGCATGGAAATCGGCTGGGACGGCATCACACGCGCCGAGACACTGGGGGCCGATATGGCCGGGACCCGCCACGCCCTCGCCGACGCCGCCAAGCGGTACGAGTGGCCGCGCGTCTTCGAAATCCTCACCGGGAAACCGGAGCTAGTCAACACGACGCGACCCGGCGGGTCGTCGCTCTATGCGCCGCTGCACCAGGCCGCGCACGGCGGCGCCCCCGTCGAGGTCGTCCAGCGCCTGATTGGCATGTTCGCCTGGCGCACGCTCCAGAACGCGCGGGGCGAGCGGCCGGTCGACGTCGCCGAGCGAGAGGGCCACCGCCACCTGCTCGGCGTGCTGGCCCCGGAGCACAAGCACAAGGTCCCCCTCGGCGTCTTGCTGAAGCTCCAAGCCCAGTTCCACGCCGTGATCCGAGGCCGGGCCGAGCGGGAGGTCGACAAACACCGGCTCCGGCTCCCGGAGCTCGAGCCGTTGCTGGAGCTCGACGAGCCGAACATGTGGTTCCCAGTCCCCGGCATGTACGGAGGATTCAGCTACCGGCTCGAGCTCGCCGCCTCGGGCCCCAAGCTGATCTCCGAGAGCTGGTGTCGGGTCGTCGAGGGGTCGGGCCAGATGCACGAGATCACCCCCACGGGGAGCCGGCTCGTGGGGGAGGGGTTCGTGTAGC
>CAZHGG010000795.1:0-3489 GCA_964531755.1 uncultured Polyangiaceae bacterium | reverse complement strand
GAGCTCGAGAACGTCGTCGAGCGCGCGGTCGTGCTGTCGCGCTCGGACGCCATCTCGGAGGACGACCTCCCGGACAACCTCGCCGAGACCAAGGCGCCCCTCGCGCGGACCCTCGAGTTTCCCATCGGCACGCCGCTCTCGGAGATCGAGCACAGGGTCATCCGCGAGACCCTGCGCCACGCCAAGGGCGACAAGTCCGTCGCCGCGCAGCTCCTCGGGATCTCGACCCGAACGATCTACCGCAAGCTCGACGGCGTCACGGACGACCCCTGACGGCGCGCGGGCGCCCGCGCCAGGTCCGAGGGCCCGTTGACAACTTGTCAAAGGTTCGGCGCCGCGGCGACCGCTTTGCCAAGGTGGCGAGGGGCGCCGCGCCCAACCCCGCGAATTCGCGGTTTCTTTGATGGCACGGGTCCTGCTACACGCAGCGGCATGGCGGTCGATCAGCTGATCCGACGAAACTTCTGGGCGGTGCTCCTCGTGCCCGTTGGGCTCCTGGCGTACGTGTCGGCCAAGACGGTCACCTCGGTCGCCGGGGCGCTCTTCCTCACGCCCGACGAGAAGCACCTGACCACGCCGCCGCTGGTCGCGCGCACGGCCCCGACGGCGTCGGCGGTCACGCGCGTCACCTCGGCCGACGTCATCCTCTCGCGCAACCCGTTCGACCACGTGGCCGGCGCGCTCAACGCCCCGCCGCCCTCGGACACGCCGGAGGCGACGGCCGCGGTCGACACGAGCGACCCGATGACCGCGCCGCGCTGCGACGGCGTGAAGGTGCTGGTGATCACGGCCTCCTCCGACCCGGACTGGTCCTTCGCGGCGATGACCTCGGGGAGCGAGACGAAGTCTCAGCTCCGCCGCCGGGGCGGGGAGATCGGCGGGAAGAAGGTGCACTTCGTGGGGTGGGATCGGGTGTGGCTCGAGAACGGCTCTGCGCTCTGCCAAGTGGGCCTCTGGCAGCCCGAGCAGGCGGCGGCGGCGGCGACCCCGGCGCCCGTGAACCCGCAGCCGCCGAAGCGCGGGGGCGCCCCGGGCGTCGACCCCTCGATCTCGAAGGGCATCGTCCGCGTGAGCGCCAACGAGTTCAACGTCGACCGCGGCGTGGTCGACAAGATCCTCGAGAACCAGGCCGACCTCATGCGCCAGGCGCGCATCGTGCCGGAGCAGGAGAACGGGAAGGTCGTCGGCATCCGCCTCTTCGGCGTCCGGGCCGACACCCTGCTCGGCACGCTCGGCATGGAGAACGGAGATCGTCTCCAGACCATCAACGGGTTCGACATCGCGAGCCCCGAGAAGGCGCTGGAGGCCTACGCGCGCCTCCGCACGGCCGACAAGCTCAACATCACGCTGAACCGTCGCGGCCAGAACATGAACATCGACTACAACATCAAGTGAGCGTCGAAAGCACAATGAATCAAAGTACTTCCGCGCACTCTGCCCCCAGCCTCCTCGCCGCGACGGCCCGGGTGACCGCGCTCGTGGTGGGCGCGTCGCTCGCCTTCGTGGGCCTGCTCTGCGGGGCCATGGTGGTCGCCTCCGCCACGCTCGACGCGAGGCCCGCGAGCGCGAGCGCTCCTGCGACCACGGCGCCCTCCGCGGACGCCCCCCACGGGCCCGACGCCCCGCCCGGCGCCCGCGCCAAGAAGCCCCGCTCGATCTGAACGCCATGACCGTCACGTCCCTCCCCATGAAGCGATCTCTCCTGCTCACGCTCTCCCTGTCGGCGCTGTCGACGCTCACCGCGCTCGCGCCTCCCGCGCGCGCGCAGGTCGTCGACAAAAGCCCGCGCCTCATCCCGCCGAAGATGACGACCGTCATCGGCGCGCGCGCCGGCGCCGATCCTGCCAAGGCTCCGGCCGCCGCCCCGGCGTCCGCGAGCGCCGCCGCGCCAACCACGCCCCCCGCGGCGGGGGCGGGCGGCACGCTCCTGCCGAACGGCAAGGTCGCGGGCGACACCTCGGGCCTCACGCAGTTCGAGCAGGGCGTGCAGTACGAGCCCCGGAGCCCGAACTACCTCGTGTCGTTCTCGCTCGACGACGCCGACCTCTCGGAGATCGTGCGTGTAATCGCCCAGCTGACGGGCAAGCGCTTCATCTTCGGAGGGAAGCTCAAGAGCATCAAGGCCACGGTCTACTCGCCGCAGAAGATCACCGTGGCCGAGGCCTACCAGGCCTTCCTCTCCATCCTGGAGACCAACGGCCTCACCGTGGTTCCGCACGGCCGCTTCTTCAAGATCATCGAGACCGCGGGCTCGGTCGCGCAGGGCACGCCGGTGTACGGCTCCACGCAGGCGGCCACCGGCGAGGACCGCTACATCACGCGCATCCATCGCCTCGCGCACGTGAGCGCCGACGACGCGGCCAACGTGCTCGGCAAGTTCAAGTCGAAGGACGCCGACATCACGGTGCACGCGCCCGGCAACCTGCTCATCATCACCGACTCGGGCGCGAACATCCGCCGGATGATGCACCTGCTCGAGGAGATCGACGTCGGCGGGGCGGGCGAGCAGGTCTTCATCGAGCCCATCAACTACGCCTCGGCCTCCGAAATCGCGCAGCGCGTGAACGAGCTGTTCGACGTGAAGGGCTCCGGCAGCTCGGCGAACACTCCGCCGCCCGCGAAGGGCGCGGCCGCCCGGGGCGCTGCGCATGGGGCCGACCGCATCGCGAAGATCGTGGCGGACGAGCGCACCAACGCGGTCATCATCGTGGCGACCGAGAAGGCGTACCTGCGCATCCTCGAGCTCGTGAAGCGGCTCGACGTGCCGCAGACGGGGGAGGGGCAGATCCACGTCTTGCCGCTCCAGCACGCCGACTCGGTGGAGCTGTCGAAGACCCTCGGCGACATCATCAACGGCGCGAAGGCGGCCGACGCGCGGCGGGGCGCGGCGGCGGCGGGCGCGAACCCCACGCCGGGCGTGTTCGAGGGCGGCATCAAGGTGAGCGCCGACAAGGCCACCAACTCGCTCGTGATCACCTCGTCGCTCCGCGACTACGCGTCGCTCCGGGCGGTCATCGACCGGCTCGATCAGCCGCGGCGCCAGGTGTTCATCGAGGCCGTCATCATGGACCTCCAGCTCAAGCGCTCCGACGCGTTCGGCGTGAGCTTCCACGGCGGCAGCGATTTCGCGACGGGCGGCGGCGACGGCCTCGTGTATGGCGGCAACAAAATCCTCAACACGATCACGCCCATCCCCACCGATCCCGACGCGCTCCAGGGCTTCGCGCTCGGCGTGCGCGGGCCGGGCATCTCGGGCACGTCCAGCCTGCTCGGCACGGGCATCTCGGTGCCGGCGTTCGGCTCGTTCATCCAA
Source organism: uncultured Polyangiaceae bacterium (assembly GCA_964531755.1). Classification (GTDB taxonomy): domain Bacteria; phylum Myxococcota_A; class Polyangia; order Polyangiales; family Polyangiaceae; genus JAAFHV01. The sequence goes on along the minus strand of CAZHGG010000795.1, from coordinate 176 downwards.
GCGCTCGCGCGCACCGGCGACTCCGACCTCCTCTCCACGCCGCACATCCTCGCGCTCGACAACGAGAAGGCCGAGATCTCGGTGGGCGACAACATCCCCCTCCAGACCAACGCGGTCTCGGCGTTCCCGGGCCTCGGCGGGGCCGGGGGCGCGGCCGGCGCGCTCGGCGCGCTCGG
>CAZHGG010000794.1:0-3495 GCA_964531755.1 uncultured Polyangiaceae bacterium | reverse complement strand
GAGGCCCAGCGTCGACCGCCGCGCGCCCACCGCGACGCCACACGCCAAAGCGACGAGCGCGGCCGCCGCCCCCTCGGTCATCAGCGCCGGCGTGTAGGGCACGAGCGCCGGATGGAGGGCGAGCACGAGCCCGCCAGCCAGGGCGAGCCGCGGGGTCGTCGCGCGGCGGAGGGCCGCGAAGAGCGCGACCGCGAGGGCCGCCCCGAGCGCGGCGTTGACGACCATCGCCACGACCGCGTGGGCGCCCGCTCCCCCCAGCAGCCGGTACGGGAGCGCGAGGAGCGCGGGGTAGCCCACCGGGTAGTGCGCGGCGTACGTGACCGCGCCGTCGGGCCACGCCCACGTGTAGCCCTCCCCCGCGGCGAGGCGCCGGGCGAACGTGTGGTAGTAGGTGCCGTCGGCCGTCGGGGGGAAACGCGAGGCGGCCCACGCCACGACGAGCCCGCGCGCGACGAGCGCCACGACCGCGACGAGCGCCGCATGCGCGCGCATTCGCGGCCCCGCCTTCGCCGCCTGCGCCGCCTGCCCGGCCTGCCCCGCCTGCTTAAGGGACACGCAGCCCGAGCCGCTCGAGCGCCACCGCGACCTCGCACGCGGGGAGCCCCACCACGTTCGAATACGACCCCTCGATGCGAGAGACGAGCGCGCCCCCGAGGCCCTGCACCGCGTACGCGCCCGCCTTGTCGGAGCCCTCGCCGCTGGCGGCGTACGCGTGGACCTGGGCCGGGCTCAGCGACCGAAAGGTCACCCGCGTGACGACCGTCTCGGCGTGCTCGAGGTGCCCATCGACTCGCGCGAGACAGAACCGCGTGCGCACCTCGTGCGTCCGGCCCGCGAGGCGCGCGATCATCGCCTCGGCCTCTGCCAGCGCGCATGGCTTCCCCAGAATTTCGCCGTCGACGATGACCGACGTGTCGGCCACCAGCACCGCGGGCGCGCTCGCGCGGAGCGCGTCCGGGAGGGTCCGGACCACGTCGGCGAGCTTCGACGCGGCGACGCGGGCGAGGTACACCTCGGCGTCCTCCGAGGGCAACACGTCCTCGTTCGCGTCCCCCTTGTGGACCACGTGAGGCACCGCGATAGCCGTCAGGATCTCGCGCCTGCGCGGCGAGCCGCTCCCGAGCACGAGGGGCCTGGCGGCGGAGAGGGGACCGTGCGTGCCAGTGGCCATGGCCCCGTATGCTGCCGCCGAGCCCGTCGTGTCAACGGCGGACCCCCGCGTTCCACGTTTCGACCGGACGCCCTGGAGCGTCGCCGCCGGCCCCCTCTCTCCGCGTGATCACGAAGAAAAAGGGGACGCCCGCAGACGACAAGGGTGCCGTGGCGCGCGCAGCCTTGGTAGGGTGCGGCTCATGAGATCAGGCACGGGCGCCCGCGCGAGCGCGGGTCCGCCACCCCGCACGTCACGCACGTCACGTCGGCTGGCGCTCGCCTGGCTCGCCCTCGCCGCGGCGGTCGCTACGCCCGCCGTCGCGCGCGCGGAGTCCCCTTGCGCGGGCGATCCCGCGGTGTGCCTCAACAGCGACACGTTCTGGCCGTCGCCGGGGCCGGCCCGGTTCGCGGGCGTCTCGGGGACGCAGACCACCGCCGCAGGCGAGCTCTCGATCGGCCTCGTGACGAGCTACCAGTCGCGGCCGATCGCGCTCCGCACGGCCTCCCCAGGGCCGTCGGGCGCGAGCGCCGAGACCTTCGCGATCGACGATCAGGTCACGACGAACTTCCTCTGGCAGTACGGCATCACCCCGCGCCTCGGCTTCGACGCGGCGCTGCCCATCACGCTCGGCCAAGGGGGCGCGGGGCTCTCGGCGCTCACCGGAGGCTCGGGCGTGAAGTTCACGGCGATCCGCGATCTTCGCTTCGGCGTGGCGTTCGCGGTCATTCCGCGCGCGCGGGTCGACGTGGAGACCAGCCAGAAGGCGACCGGCGCTGGGCACACGTACGCCCTCACCCTGCGGGTCGGCGCGACGGCGCCCATCGGCGACAAGGCCGATCTCGCCGGCGAGCGCACCACGGTGTTCACGCCCTCGCTCGCGGGCGACTACCGCGTCGGGCGCGTGTCGCTCGGCGGCGAGCTGGGCGCGCGCGTGCGCCCTACCTCGAACCTGCTGGGCGCGCGCATCGGCACGCAGATCGCGGCGGGTCTCGGCGGCGGCTTCGACGTGCTCCCGCGCGAGCGGCTCACGGTCCAGCTCGAGGCCCGCGCGCTCGTGAACCTCGCGGAGCAGGCCGACGTCACGCGCGGGCCGAGCGGCACGGTCTCCACGCCAAACGGCCGCATGATCGTGCCCGCGGAGTGGATGCTCTCGGTCCGCACGGCGCCGCTCGCGTCGGGCGATCTCTCCCTGCTGCTCGGCGGTGGCGGCGGGCTCTCCCCCGACACCGTCACCGTGCCCCGCTTTCGCTTCGTACTCGGCGTAACGTACGCGCCCGAGGGACGCGACTCGGACGGCGACGGCATCGCCGACAAGTACGACCGCTGCCCGCACGAGCCCCAGCGGGGCGAGCCTCGCGACGGCTGCGACCACACCACGACCCCCGCGCCGCTCGATCGACCCGCGCCGGAGACCCCGCGATGACCACCCGCCTCCTTCGTGTCCCCGCCAGCGCCTCGCTGCTCCCCGCCCTCCGCGCCGCGTGCGCGGGGCCCGCCTGGGCCCACGCGTGCGGCCCCCTCGCCGCCGCCGAGCTCCGGGCGCGCGACGGCACCACGCACACTCTCCTCGGCGACCTGCTGCTCGTCTCTCTCGGGGGCCTCGTGAGCGGCCCGCTCGTCGCCCTCGTGCAGGTCCACGAGCCGCTCGGCGTACGCCTCGTCGCGGGCGAGCTGCTCGAGGCGGTCACGGCGGCGCCCGTCGACGCCTGCCTCACGGGCCAAGACGGCGCCGTGCGGCCGAGCTCGGAGGCGCCCCCCGCGCGCGGGAGCGCCTCGCGGCTGCCACCCCCGCCCGGCGCGGCGAGCGAGCCCACCTTCGCCAGCGCGATCGAGGCGAGCGCGGAGCGGCCCTCCTCGCCCACGCTCTTCCACACCGGCTCCGCGGGGCTCGCACAGCCGATCCCCGCGCGCCCGACGCGGCCGCAGGTCGACGAGGAGGAGGGCCCCACGCCCGAGCCCGGCGATCGCGTGGAGCACTTCGCCTTCGGGAGCTGCGACGTCCTGAAGAGCGACGGCGAGCGGCTCCACCTGCGCCTCGGCAGGAACGGGTCGATCAAGGAGATCGCTCTCGAGATGCTGCGCGTGTCCGAGCTGCCCGCCGACGGCGGCCCCGGGCGGCGCTTCAAGCTCGAGCGCCGGATCTAGCTCGGCGAGTCGGTCGGGTCCTCCCCGACGATCGCATGTACTCTGCATCCGTTCCCGCCGACCGACACCTCGCCCCCAGCCGCCGCCGCCGCGCGCTTGAGCATGGCGAGGGCGGTCCACCCGCTCGGCGCGGCGGCGACGCTCGTGACGAGCCCCGCCTCGGCGCCGTCGGCGAGCGTCGCGGGCGCCCCCGCGGC
>CAZHGG010000793.1:0-3496 GCA_964531755.1 uncultured Polyangiaceae bacterium | reverse complement strand
GTCGAGGGCACCGTGGGCCTCGAGGTCTCCCTCGACGCGGCGGGCGCGGTCGTCGACGTGCGGGTCACCGAGCCCGCGGGGCACGGGCTCGACGAGGCCGCCGTCGCGGCCGTGCGCCGCTTCGTGTTCGCCCCCGCGCGGCAAGGAGGGGTCGCTGTCGCCTCGACCGTGCAGCTCGCCTACGAGTTCACGCTCCCGAAGCCCGCGCCGGCGCCGCCCACGCCGCCGCCCGCGCCGCCGCGGGCCCCGGCGAAGGCCGCTGTCGAGCCGACCTTGGCCGACCCGGGGCAGTCCACGCTCGTGCTGGGGCAGCGCCCGATGAGCGCCGCGTCGGCGCGCTCAGTGCGTGACCGGGACTTCCGCCTCCGCCCGGTGGGCACGGTCGCCGACATCCTCCGCGTCACGCCCGGGCTGCTCGTGGTGCAGCACGCGGGAGGGGGGAAGGCCAACCAGTACTTCCTGCGCGGCTTCGACGCGGACCACGGCACCGACATCGCGTTCTCGCTCGACGGAGTGCCCATCAACATGGTGTCTCACGGCCACGGGCAGGGCTACAGCGACACGAATTTCATCATCCCCGAGACCGTCGAGCGTATCGAGATTACGAAGGGGCCGTACTTCGCCGAGCAAGGCAATTTCGCCACCGCGGGCTCGGTGAACCTCGTGACGCGGAGCGACTTCGAGCACAGCTCGTTCGGCTTCGGCGGGGGCGGCTCGCCGGGGCGTGGCGGGCCGGCGCTGCGGGGGCTGCTCATCGCCAGCCCGAAGCTCGCGTCGATGAGGCCGCTGTTCGCCGCCGAGCTCGGCCGCAGCGACGGCCCCTTCCAGAACCCCGAGCGGTTCAGCCGGTACAAGGTGTTCTCGAAGGTGTCGTGGGACATCGCGCCGGCGTCGAGCGCCTCGATTGGGCTCTCCAGCTATTCGGGCGACTGGTTCGGCTCTGGCCAGATCGCGCGCCGCGAGGTGAACGCGGGGCGCCTCGATCGCTTCGGCTACCACGACCCGACCGAGGGGGGGAGCAGCGCGCGCCACCAGGCCTTCGCGGCGCTGAAGGTGAGGCCCACCGAGAAGAGCGAGCTCGCCGCGTCGGCGTACGTGGGCCAATACCGCTTCAACCTCTACTCGAACTTCACCCTGTTTCGGGACGACGCGGCGCAGGGCGACGGCATCCTCCAGACCGATCGCCGCACGTTCTACGGCGGGCAGGCCAGCTACCGCGTGGTGCACGAGCTCGCGCCGCTGCGCTTCGACACCACGATGGGGACCACCGTGCGCAGCGACGCGATCCGAAACCAGCTCGACCACCAGCGCGCGCGCCAGGTCCTCGACACGCGTCGCAGCCACTCCATCCAGGAGACCGCGATCGGCGCTTATGGCAAGGAGGAGGTGGCCCTCGCGCGGTGGCTCCGGGTGATCGGCAGCGCGCGCGCCGACTTCTACTCCTTCGCGGTCGACGACGCGCGCGAGGTCGGCGGCGCCGCCGGAGGCGCCACGAGTGGCGTGAAGGGCGCCTCGCAGCTCAGCCCCAAGGCGAGCGTGGTGGTCTCGCCCGTCGAGCTGCGCGCGGCGCGGCTCGACGTGTATGCCAACTACGGCCACGGCTTCCACTCCAACGACGCCCGCGGCGTGGTGCTCGGGCAGGGCGGCGTCACGCCGCTCACGCGGGCCATCGGCTCCGAGCTCGGCGCGCGCGCCCGGCTCTTCGAGCGGTGGGAGCTCGCGGCCTCGCTCTGGCAGCTCGACCTCGCGAGCGAGACCGTGTGGATAGGGGACGAGGGCACGACCGAAGCCGGCGATCCGACCCACCGCTTCGGCGGAGAGCTGGAGACGCGCCTCGACCTGACGACCTGGCTGTCGCTGGACCTCGACCTGACCGCGACCAAGTCGCGGCTCACCCAGAACGCCGGCAACGGCGACGCCGTGGCGCTTGCGCCGCGCTTCACGTGGGCGGGCGGGCTCTCCGCGCGGCACCCGAGCGGCCTGCGCGGTGGGCTCCGGTTCTACGGCGTGGGGGATCGGCCCGCCACCCAAGACTACCCGGCGTTCGGGTCGCTCGTCGCCGAGGGCTTCAGCGTGTTCGACCTGCACCTCGGCTACCGGCACCGTCGCTTCGACGTCGCCCTCGACGTGGAGAACCTCTTCAACGCCGCCTACAACTCGGCGCAGTTCGCGACCACCAGCCGGCTCGCCACGGAGCCGCCGATCGGGGCCCCGAAGCCAGCGGGCGCTTGCGGCAATGGCAGCCGCGTGAGCGCCGCCGAGGGTGGCGGCTTCGGGGGCTCCGGCTTCGGGGGCTGCGAGGATATCCACTTTACCCCCGGATATCCCCTCACGCTGCGGCTCATGACCACCGTCTACCTCGACTGAGCGCGAGGGCGCTCGCGTACCTTACACGCGAGTAAGGCGCAGAGAGTGTGTTGACCCTCCGGGGCGGGTCGGCCACGATCTCGAGGCCCACTCATGCGCATTGCGGTGCTCGCCAACGTGAAGCCCAATGCGCCCGTCGGCGCGGCGCTCGCCCCCGACGCGTGGGCGGAGCTCGACGCGCCCACCACGGTCGAGGCGATCGCGCGCGTGCTCCGGCTCGCCGGCCACGAGGTGGCTTCGTTCGAAGGCGATCTCGGGCTCGTCGAGGCGCTGCCGCGGTTTCGCCCGGACGTGTGCTTCAACCTCTGCGAGGGGCACTTCGGCGAGAGCCGCGAGAGCCACGTCCCCGCGCTGCTCGAGATGCTCCGGCTCCCGTACACCGGCGCCGGCGTGCTCTCACTCGCCGTGGCCCTCGACAAGCCCACGACGAAGACGCTGCTCCGCGCCCACGGCGTCCGCACGCCGCCCTCGCAGGTGTTCTCGCGCGCGGACGAGGCGCTCGACCCCGATCTCGCGTTCCCGCTCTTCGTGAAACCCTCGCGCGAGGGCTCCGGCATGGGGGTCACGCGCAGCAGCCTGGTGCACGACGAGGCCTCCCTGCGGGTCGAGGTCGCGCGCGTGCTCCGCGGGTACGCGCAGCCCGCGCTGGTGGAGCGCTTCGTCCGCGGGCGCGATCTCACGATCGGGCTCGTGGGCAACACCTCCGCGCCCACGGCGCCGCTGGCCGGCCGCGCGTGGAGGGCGCTCAGGCGCGCCGGCGGGCTCTACGTGCTGCCCGTCTACGAGGTCGCGCCCGAGGGGCTCCAGGCCAGCGACGGCGTGGCCTACACCGGGCAGATCAAGGCGCAGTGGCCCGAGGGCTGGGAGCGCGGGCGCCACTACCACTGCCCCGCGCCGCTCGCCCCCGCGCTCGAGCGCGAGATCGCGGAGCTCGCGGTCGCCACGTTCCGCGCGACCGGGTGCCGCGACTTCGCGCGCGTGGACCTGCGCCTCGACGAGGCTGGCGGAGACGTGCCGTACGTGCTCGAGATCAACCCGCTCCCCGGCCTCGCGCCCGGCGTCGCGGACCTCTGCCTGCAGGCCGCCACCGCCGGCCTCCGCTACGACGAGCTCGTCCTCGGCGTGCTCG
>CAZHGG010000792.1:3099-3498 GCA_964531755.1 uncultured Polyangiaceae bacterium | reverse complement strand
CCGGGATGTTCGGCTCGACCTTCGCCGAACTGACGGTCACAGTTTCCGCCTTGGCCATCGGCTTCTTGGGCCAACTGACGGTGGTGGTGGCGGTGACGGAGTCGATCTTGAGGTCGAACTCCTGGGTCTTCTTGCCGGCCGCTGCGGGGTCCATGCCGGCCGGCGGCTTCATCCCCGGCTTCGGGGTCCAGGTGACTTTCGTCTTGAGGGTGTGCTCGTACTTCACCTCGTCGGCCGTCTCCCCCATGCCGGTGGCCACTACCTGGGTGACCTTCGAGTCCCACTCCTGGGAGAAGCCCTTGTCCAGCACCCACGCCGGGGCCGCCGGCGGATCCTTCTTGTCGTCCTTCTTGTCGTCCTTCTTGTCGTCCTTCTTGTCGTCCTTCTTGTCGTCCTTCT
>CAZHGG010000792.1:0-2999 GCA_964531755.1 uncultured Polyangiaceae bacterium | reverse complement strand
TGTCCGCCATGGTGAGCTCGGAGATGGAGTCTTGGAGGCGGATGCGCGCGACCATGGCCTGCTCCTCGAGCACCACGAGCTGCACGGTCATCTTCGAGACCTTCTCGCTGATCTCGCTCATCTTCTTCTCGAGGCTCTGCATCATCGGCCCAGCGCTCTTCACCATTTTGAGGGTGACGATCTGGGCGTGCAGCTCGTCCATGCGCTTGCGGTACTCGCCCAGCTGCTCGCGCGCCGTGGCCTTGCGTTGCTCGATGGTCGCGAGCTCCTGGTGCTCCTTCACGATGGCCTGGACGGCCGCCTTCAGCGGGCCCTCGGCGAGGTCCGCCGAGATGTAGGCCTTGATCATCTCGAGGCCCTCCGGGGTGCGGATGTCGGTGCTCTGCGTGACCGGCGTCGTCTCCTCGATCAGGAGCTCGGTCTTCGCGTGCGGCGCCACCTCGATCGGGAACACGTAGGCCTGGCCCACGCGCTCGGCCTTCGCGAGCTTTGGGTCGAGCGTGTAGCCCTGCGGGACGGTGTGGCGCACGTAGACGAGCGCCCGCTCGCCCGACCGGTTGTGGAGCACGAGCGCCGTCTTCCGCGTGTGCTTCGTCTCGGTGTTGAACACGCCGCGCTGCGCGGTGAGGATCTTCGAGATGGTGTCCTTGTGGTCGGACGTGCGCTCGACGAGGACCTGGCGATCGAGCGCGAACGGGACGAAGGCGACCGACCGCGCGGGGATGCCCTCGCCGATGCCCTCGCCGATGAAGCGCCCGCTCCCGTAGACCGTGAACGGGCCGGACTCGAGCTGCGAGTCGGTGGGGTTCCTGAACCGCACGGCCTTGAACGCGAAGTCCTTGTTCCCGCGCTCGCTCTCCGGGTCGTAGAGGTAGACGACGCTGCCGTCGGTCTTGCCCTGGTACATGGAGACCATCGCCGAGCTGCCCTTCGGCACGCTCATCGCGACGTCGCTCTCGAAGTGCGCCGTGCCCACCGGATCACCCGGGCCGGTGGCCTGCGCCGCGGCGCCCGCGGCCTTCTGCGCCTCCTTGGGCTTCTGATCCTGCGCGGGCGCCTGCTGAACGAAGCGCACGCCGCCGCTGCGCCCCGGGGCGTCCTTGCCGACCGCGACCACCCTCCGCGGGTCGACGCCCTGCCGCACGAGCTCCTCGCGCACGCGGTTGGCGCGGTCGAGCGCCGCGCTCTCCTTGTCGCGGTCGTCGGGCTTGGAGAAGCCCTCGATGACCAGGGTGTTCTTGTTGGAGCGCAGTTGGTTCGCGAGGCCCGAGAGCTGGCTCTGCGCCTGGGAGACCTGAGGCGGCGGCGACGGCATGGACGGCGCGACCTGCGGGCTGCGCGACGTCGGCTTGTGTCCGCTCATCCCGGCGCCGCGCCCGTACCCCGAGGCGACCGAGGCGCTCTCGGCGGACACGCGGGGCGGCGGGGGGGGGGCCATGGCCTTCTTGAAGCGGCCGTCGTCTCGCGGCGTGCTCGTCGCCGCGGCGAGGGCGTCCTCGGAGAGCTCCGCGACCCCCATGTTGCGCTCGTCGGCCCCGCCGTACACCGAGCCCCCCGAGGGCGGCGCGACGGCGAACAGCTCCTCGCCGTGGAGCTGCTGGCGCTGCACCATGCGGAAGCCGCGCAGGTCGAAGCGGAACGCCATGGCCGAGCTCGACCCGACGCCGAGCTTCACCTTGTCCCAGTCCTCGCCGGAGGTGTTGTCCACCACGGCCCACGCCTGGAGCTCGAGCTTGCCGTCGCCGCCGACGAGGATGCGGTAGGTGGGCTTCCACGCGGGCGCCTCCGTCACGTACGAGAGCTTCACCTTGTGTGGCCCGGCGCCCGGCAGGTGCACCTTCAGGTCGACCGTGGAGCCGCCCGAGTGCGGGTAGCTGATGGGCGCGGGCCGCCCAGTGCTCGAGTCGATCACCGTGAGCGACTTCAAGAAGTCGTCGACCTTGTCGTTCGGGGCGACCAAGCGGAGGCTGTCGTTCGTCACCATCGCCTCTCGCTCGTAGTAGGCGACTCCATTGCGGTAGACGATGATCCGCCCGAGGGCCGAGTCGGACTTCACGTAGCTCGTGGTCGCGGGACCGCACGCGACGCTGAGGGTCGCGCCGACCACGACGGCGAGCGACGTGAGCGAGCCGAGCGACGTGTGCGACGTGTGCGGGGTGAGCGAGGGGCGGGCGCGCATGGAATCTCCGAGGGTTTCGCCCGGTGGGGGAGTGCGGGCGGTGGGGGCGGTGGCGGGGCGAGTGCGGCGACGGCGGCGCGCCCGCCGGCCGGAGCCGAAGCGCGCGCAGGCCAGCGGTACGGACACCCTACTACGTACGGCGCGGCAGGAAGGTCTACCCCCTGGCCCGCCCAGGCCCCGCGAAAATCGGGTTCCCCTTTGACGCGGGGTCGACCGTGGATTAAACGGGCCATCCCCCCAGGTGGCGCGAAGCCGCTCGGAACGGGAGAAAGGTGTCCTTCCGCGCTCCTGCGGAGGACGAAACCACGGGTACCCCTCACACAATGTCCACTGAAACCATCATCGAGTCCGGCGGAGACATGGACTCCTTCGCGGCGCTCTTCGAAGCGAGCATCCAGGGCGGCGACTTCGGCAAAGAAGGCGAGATCGTCCAAGGCACCGTCGTCGCCGTGCAGCGCGACAACGTCGTCATCGACATCGGCGGCAAGAGCGAGGGCATGATCGCCCTCTCCGAGTTCGCGGACGCCGCCGGTGAGATCACCGTCAAGGCGGGCGATCGCATCGACGTCTACATCGAGAGCCGCGAGAACGACGACGGCCTGGTCATGCTTTCCAAGGAGAAGGCAGACAAGATGAAGGTCTGGGATGAGATCTCGAGCGCGTGCGAGCGCGACGAGCTCATCGAGGGGACCATCAGCCAGCGCGTGAAGGGCGGCCTGTCGGTCACCATCCGCGGCGGCGTGAAGGCGTTCCTGCCCGGCTCCCAGGTCGACCTGCGGCCCATCCGCAACTTGGACAAGCTCATCGGGCAGACCTACCA
>CAZHGG010000791.1:0-3506 GCA_964531755.1 uncultured Polyangiaceae bacterium | reverse complement strand
ACGACGAAGGAGCCCGTCGCGCCCGCGGCGAGCGGCCAGGGCAAGACGTCGTACGGCGCCCCGGCGAGCGCCGACCCGGCGTCCACCCACGAGGGCCACTTCGAGTTCGGCTCGTACGGGCGCGTGTGGGCGGCCAGCGATCTGCGCGGGCGCATGGGCCGCGGGTCGAACGTGGTGGCGTTCGGCCCACGCCTCGTCGACGAGGGCAGCTACGCCGAGCTCGAGCTCCGCCGCGAAGACAAGTGGAGCGACAAGGTGCGCGGCCGCGTGGTCTCCACGCTCGCGCTCTTCCCGCCGTTCTTCCACTTCTCGGGCAACCCCGCGAACTCCATCGGCGTGCGCAACCTCTACGCGCAGGGCACGTACGACAAGGTCACGATGTGGGCCGGCTCGCGGATGTACCGCGGCGACGACATCTACCTGCTGAACTGGTGGCCGCTCGACAACCAGAACACCGTGGGCGGCGGCGCCTTCGGCTCGTTCGACTCGAAGATGGGCACCACGTTCCTCGCGGCGCACCTCGGCCAGCAGCGCCTCGACAACCCGTACCAGGCGCAGCAGGTGCCCGTGGTCGCGCCGTATGGCTTCGGCGCGGTGAACATCACGCGGCTCGACCGCCCGCGCACCGTCGCCACGCTGAAGCTCACGCAGTTCCTGCGTAACGGCCCGGAGGCCCACTTCTTCGACGACGACAAGGCGGGCTTCAAGGTCTCGTTCTACGGCGAGGGCCACCAGATCTCGTCGGGCGTGCTGCAAGACCCGCTGACGAAGAAGGACCGCGATCTCCCGTCGGACGGTGGGTTCCTCGTCGGCAGCCAGCTCACCTATTACACGGGCCACCACGACACGCACGCGCACCTCTTCCTGCGGCACGCGCGGGGCATCGCGGCGTACGACCCGCTGGAGGCCCCCACCACGTTCGCGCTCGACCGCAGCACGCAGGGCGCGAGCGACACGCGCATCGCGTTCTCGGGCAACCTGGAGAGCGGGGCCTTCGCCGTCGCCTGGGGCGCGTACGTGCGGTTCTTCCGCGACGCCTCGACCGAGGCCACGACCACCCAGAAGTACGACGAGGGCGCCGTGGTCGCGCGGCCCTCGGTGTTTCTCGGCGAGCACTTCGGCGTGTCGGTCGAGGGCAGCTACCAGCAGCGGCGCCTCCAAATCGTGAGCCCGGGGGAGGACGCGCCCCTCACCGCGAGCGTCGCCCGCTTCGGCGTGATGCCCTATTTCTCGCCGTCGGGACGCGGCACGTTCAAGCGCCCGCAGATTCGTCTGCTCTATTCGGTGACGGCGCGCGACGCGGGCGCCCGCGCCCTCTACGCCACCGAGGACGTGGTGGGCCAGCGCAGCACCGACCACTTCCTCGGGCTCGGCGCCGAGTGGTGGTTCAACTCGAGCTCGTACCCATGAGCGCCCTGCGCCCTCGCCTCCACGCCCCCGCCCGACCTCACGCACCGCCCCCGGGACCGAGATGAAGAAAGCCACATCGCTCCTCGCCCTCGCCGTCGTCGCCTGCGCGTTCACGAACCAGGCCGCGTGCGTCGCCATCCCCGAGGAGGGCAAGCCGCCCGTCTTGGGCACGCGCGTGCAGGACTGGCGCGACGAGGTCATCTATCAGGTGCTGGTCGATCGCTTCGCCGACGGCAGCGTGAACAACAACTTCCAGGTCCGCCCCGGCGCGCTCGCCCGCTACCAGGGCGGCGACTGGCAGGGGATGATCGAGCACCTCGACTACATCGAGAAGCTCGGGGTCACCACGCTGTGGATCTCGCCCGTGGTGAAGAACGTCGAGACCGACGCCGACGTGGACGGCTACCACGGCTACTGGGCGCAGGACCTCACGCAGACGAACCCGCACTTCGGCGACATCTCCGACCTGCGCGCGCTCGTCGCCGAGGCCCACAAGCGCAAGCTGAAGGTGGTGCTCGACATCGTCACCAACCACATGGGGCAGGCGTTCTATTACGACATGAACCTGAACGGGAACCCCGACATCTACATCGGCGGCACCGGCAGCACCTCGCCTGTCACGCGCATCTCCGAGTTCGACCCCGACTGGGACCCGCGCGGCGTGCAGGCCTTCACGTCGCTCGGCAACGCCGGGCGCGCGCCCATCATCTTCATCGAAGACCCGAAGATCAACCGCGTGCCGCCGGCGCCGGGCGTGCTCGGGCGCCTCGAGGGCTACCACGGGTTCGGGCGAATCCTGAACTACGACGACGACGCGCAGCGCCTGCTCGGCGACTTCCCCGGCGGCCTGAAAGACGTGAACACCGAGAACCCCGAGGTGCGAAAGACGATGATCGACGTCTACGCCAAGTGGGTGGAGGAGACCGATCTCGACGGCTTCCGGATCGACACTGTGAAGCACGTCGAATACGAGTTCTGGGAGACCTTCGCCCCCGAGGTGCGCAAGCGCCTGGCCGCGAAGGGCAAGCAGCGCTTTCTCATGTTCGGCGAGGCGTTCGACGGCAACGACAAGCTCCTCGGCAGCTACACGCAGCCGAAGCGCCTCGACAGCGTGTTCTACTTCTCGCAGCACTTCCAGGTGTTCCGCGACGTGTTCCAGTACGCGAACAGCCCCGAGCAGAAGGGCACCAAGCAGATCGCCGATCTGTGGGGCGAGCGGAGCAAGAACTACGGCACCGAGCCCCAGGAGGGCGGCATCGGCGTCCCGCCCACGAAGGCGCTGGTCAACTTCCTTGACAACCACGACGTGGCCCGCTTCCTCTTCTTCGCGCGCGGCGAGGAGGCCGCCAAGAAGGCGTCGATGCGCAACGCGCTCACGCTGCTCATGACCGAGGACGGCATCCCGTGCCTGTATTACGGCACGGAGCAGGACTTCGCGGGTGGCAACGACCCGGCCAACCGCGAGGTGCTGTGGAACACGAACTTCGCCACCTCGGGCGACACCTTCCTCCACTTCTCGAAGCTCGCGCGGCTCCGCAAGAGCTACGCGGCGCTGCGCCGCGGCGATCTCGCCGTGGTGTACTCGACGACCCACACGGGCGACGAGGCCGACGCGGGGATGTTCGCCTTCGAGCGCACCGGCGGCGACGCGGGGAACGCCTACGCGCTCGTCGTGCTCAACACCAACGGCAAGAAGGCGAGCGCCACCGAAGACGGGGGCAAGGGCATGAAGACGAGCCTCGCGCCCGGCGTCGCGCTCGTCGACGTGCTCGACCCCGAGCAGCCGCGGTTCACCGTGGACGGCGACGGGGCGGTCAAGGTGAGCGTGCCTGCGCAGCGCGGCCGCGTGCTCGTGCCCGAGGGGCAAGTGGTCCGGTAGTGGGCGCGCGCCTCGGCGCCGCCCGCGCCGGAGTCCGCTGATGTCTCCACTCCGAGACCGACTCCACGCCGTGGCCGCGCTGCTCGACGAGGGCCGCGATCTGCTGGGCGAGCGCGCGGCCGGCGACGCCGCGCCCGCGTCGATCGCGGTCCGCGGCTGGACCGCGTTCCTCGAGGGGCTCGACGAGGCCGAGCTCGACGCGCTCGAGATCGGCGGC
>CAZHGG010000790.1:0-3509 GCA_964531755.1 uncultured Polyangiaceae bacterium | reverse complement strand
CCTCGAGGACAAGCCGTCGCGCCGGCTGCTCCGCGGCGACCTCCTCGCCGACGTCGATCCGATCGCGGCGCGCGCGTCGCGGGCGGCGGCGCTCGGCCTCGCGCACCCCGACTCCGTCTGGGCCGCCCGGGCACGCGCGCGCCTGGCTCGTCCGCGCTCCGAAGGCCGCGCCGGGGCTAGGTAGGCCGCCTGCCTACATGGGCGCCCTTTGTCACTCATGCGCACCCGTTATCGCTGATGCGCCCTGACGGATCGGAGATCCCCCTTTTGGGGCGCCCGTTCGCGCAACCCCTGCGCGTTCGTCGGCGAATCGGGCGCCCGTCGGCTGGCACGCCTCGCGCATGGTGGAGCGCATGTTCGCTCCGCAGCGCCTCGCCGCCCTCGCGTCCCTCGCCGCCGGGCTCGCGCTCGCGCTCGCCAGCGCGGGGTGCAGCGCGGACGCCGGCGGGCTCGACGAGGAGGCCGCCGACGAGTCCGCCGAGGCGATCAGCGGGTCGATCAGCGCGGGCACCACGCTCATCGTGAACCGCCCCCTGAACCTGCGCAGCGGCCCCAGCCGCTCGGCCTCGGTGCGCACGGTGATGCCGGAGGGCGCGCGCGTCACGGCGGCCGGCGGGAGCGCCCAGGACGGCTACTACCGCGTGACCTACAACGGCCAGGACGGCTACGCGTTCGGCTCGTACCTCGACCGCGCGGGCAGCGGCGGCGGCGGCTCCGCGGGCTCAGGCACCACGCGCACGGTGACCCTGCTGTGGCAGGGCAACTGGGACTTCCTCACGCGCTGCGATCGCTTCTCCCAGGGGCGCGTCGCGTTCGCGTGCGCGGACTTCGCGCGGCCGTCGCGCGACTTCGTCGACAACGGCGACTGGCTCGCCGCGCCGGGCTCGCTCCAAGGCTCCAGCAACCAGCTCTGCGGTCGCCGCGTGGAGGTGTGCAAGGGCGGCGCGTGCGTCACCGCGACGGTCGTCGAGCGCTCGGTGGAGTCGAGCTCGAGCACGTGGGAGGGCAGCCCGCACCTCATCCGCGCGCTCGGCGGCGACGGCGGCTACACGAGCTGCTCGCACTCGTGGGGCACCGTGAGCGGCGTCACGCTGCGGTATTAGTCGCTGGAGGCGACCTCCCCGCTCTCCGGCACCACCCGGCCGTCGACCAGCGCGCCGCGCGCGCGCAGGTACACGCCCACGGTCGCCGCGCCGAGCAGGAAGACCTGCGCCGCGTAGCGCAGCCAGAGCAGGACGAGGAGCGTCTCGCCGAGCCCCACGTCGCCCTTGTGCGCCACGTAGCTCGTGATCGCGTGGGCACCGAGGAGAAACAAGAGCGCCGACACCGCCGCGCCGACCAGCGTCTCACGCGGCCGCGCGCGGGTGCGCGGGAGCACCGTGTAGAGCAAGAAGAAGATGAGCGTGGCGCCAGCGAGCGAGAAGCCCCACTCGAGCAGCGAGGGCAGCCCCGCGAGCCGCGCCCCCTCGCGCTCCGCGGCGGCCACGCCCGCGCGGAAGCCGACGAGCCCCGCGAGGCTCACACCGAGCAGGGTCGCCACGACGAACGCGAGGCCGCGCGTGCGGAGCTGCCGGAGGAGCTTGTGCTTCTTGGCGCCGCCGTCGCCCGACGCGCCCTCCTCGACCGGGCCGAGCTCCCACATCGCGTTGAGGCCGCGCTCGAGCGCCGCGAAGAGGCGCGTGGCCGAGTAGAGCAGCACCACCAGGCTGAGGACCCCGAGCCCGTGGCCGTCGCGCGCGTGCTCCTCCCACCGCGCCACCACCTGCGCGAGCGCCGGGCCCGTCCACCGCGCGAGCTCGCGCTCGAGCGCCGCGGCCGCCGAGTCCCGGCTCACGAAGAGCGAGGCCACCCAAAGCGCGAGGTACGCGAGCGGCACGGCCGACAGCAGCGCGTAGAACGCGATCGCGGCGGAGAGGAAGCGCCCGTCGCGCGACAGGAACACGCGGAGCGCGGCGCGCAGCGGCGTCACGGCAACGGGCGGGCGGAGCGCGTGGAGCCGGTCTCGCATGCCCCCGCGCCCGGCGTCAGGTCGTGGCGTGGGCCTGGGGCACCACGAGGCGGAGGGCGCGAGGCTCGACGACCACGCGGGCGCGGGGCGAAGGGTCGGCCTCCTCGCCGTCGATCTGAGCGAGCGGCAGCACCGCGCCGGAGAATGAGAGCTCGATGGTGCTGCCGCGGAGCACGTCGGATTTCACCCAGCCGCCCGGATCGCGGAGCGCCTCCGGGAGCGGGTTGCCGTCGTGGTCGACGATCGCCTTGCCCAGCCAGTCGGCCTGGTTGCGGAAGGGCATGAGCTCCACGACGCCGTCGTCGGGGCGGCTCGCGCGGTCGAGCACCCAGGCGCCCGCGTAAATGCGTGTATTCTTCACGACCAGATCTGTGAGCCCCTCGTGGTGGTGCGTGACGCCGTCGACGGTGAGGGTCACGTCGAAGGTCTGGTCGCGCACGAACGAGTCCATGAACACGCGCGCCATCGCGCCGGCGTACACCATGTGATCGCGGTAGAGGAGCTTCAGCGGCCCGAGCTGCTCGAGCACGCCGCGGTCGAGGTTGCGCTCGAGCAGCACGCGCGCGGAGAAGCCCCACCCGATGGAGTCGAAGAGCACGGCGCGGCCGGTCTCCGCGCCGTCCACGTCGAGGTAGGTCACGTGCACGGCGTCGAGGCGGGTCTCGCGGCCCGCCGCGACCACGTCGACGTTGGCCTCCAGCGCGGACTCCCCGGCGGAGAGCCCGAAGCTCTTGCCCTGGTCGTTGGCGGTGCCCGTGGGCAGCATGCCCATCGCCACGCGCTCCTTCACGCCGGAGGCGAGCAGGGCCGCGCCCACCTCGCGGAAGGTGCCGTCGCCGCCCATCGCGATCACGACGTCGGGCGGGCTCGCGGCGAGCGCGGCCTGGAGCGCGGGGACGGTCCGCCCCCCCGGCAGCGTGGCGAACACCTCGCACGCCAGGCCCCGATGCCGCAGGAGCGCGCTGGCGCGGTCGATGCGCTCGGCGTTCGCGCCGCTCTGCGCCGTGGGGTTTCCAACCAGGACGACTCGCTTCATACGCGCTCCCCTCCCCGCCTGCGCAACCTCGGCTGCGCCGCGGAGCTCGCTAGACCTCGAACTCGCCCTTCTCCAGGAGCTCGGTGACCCGCCAGAGGAAGGAGTTGGCCGCGACGCCGTCGACGATGCGGTGGTCGTAGCTGAGGGCCATCAGCATGATGGGGTGGATCACCATGTGGTCCTCGCCGTCCGGTCCCTCGACCACGACGACGCGCTTCTGGATCTCGCCCATGCGCAGGATGCCCACGTTGGGCTGGCTGATGATGGCGCCGCCGAAGAGGTTCCCCTTGATGCCGGGGTTCGTGATGGAGAACGTCGCGCCCGAGAGGTCGTCGGCGGTGATCTTCCCCGTGCGCGCGCGCTTCGCCCGCTCGTCGACCGCGCGGACGATGGCGCGAACGCCGAGCTCGTCGGCGCGGCGCACGACCGGCACGACGAGGCCGTCGGGCGAGTCGACGGCGACGC
>CAZHGG010000789.1:0-3514 GCA_964531755.1 uncultured Polyangiaceae bacterium | reverse complement strand
GCCGCGCCCGCGCCCGCGCCCGCGCCCGTCGCGGCGCAGCAGCAGTTCGCGAAGTCGCGCGCCGCGTTGCGCGTGGGGGTCTCGCTCGGCGCGACGGCGATGAGCGCCTCGCCCTTCGCGCTCGCGCCGGGCACCGTCGCCGTGATCGGCCGCTCGGGCGCGCTCGGGTCGAGCGCATAGAGCACGATCTCGCCGCCGGCGCCGAGCGGCGCGCCGCCGATCGCGTAGTCGAAGGGCACCCCGCGGACGGTGGCGCCCGTCGCGTCGGTCGCGCGGGCGAGGACCGCGAGCTGCGGCTTCGAGCTCGTGCCCCCGTCGGCGCCGCCGCTCGTCGCCGGCCGGGCCTCCGCGTACACCCGGACGTCGGTGATCGCGTCGGCGGGCACCACGCGCAGCGGGACGCTGAACGTCGCGTTCGCCGCGCGGGCCTCGAGCTTCACGCCGGGCGCCAGCGCCTTCGGGGTGACGAGCTCGAAGAGCTCGCGGTCCTTCTCGTTCTCGATGAGGCTGGAGGTGGCGCCCTCCGGCACCGTGTACGTGGTCGCGCCGCTCCCGCGGAGGAGGCTCCCCGTGGCCGAGGTGTAGACCACGTGCCACGTCTCGCGGCCGCCCGCGAGCTGCACGATCTCCTTCGTGTCGGACTCGAGGGGAGGCGGGGGCCCCTGCGTCTTGCGCCCCGCCGCGAGCTCGTCGAGGAAGGGGACGAGCCGCGCGCTCGCCGCCGGCGCGACCTCGACGGTGGCCGACGTGACCTCCCCGCTCGGGAGGGTGAAGCGCACCGTGGCGGTCCCGGCGCGGAGGGCCTTCACCCGGACGATCGGCGCCGCGCAGGGCGCGACGCTCACCCGCGCGTCGAGCACGCGCAGGAGGTCGGGCTGGTCGGTCTCGGCCGTGGCGACCTGGTCGGTCGTGCCCTCGTTGGTCTTCGGGCCGCGCACGTGCGCGACGGCGTCGAGCGCGATCGGGCCCGTGGGGGTGGTGTCGGGCGCGCACAACTTCGTGTCGTTGACCTGGCAGCCCTTGTCCTCGTTCGAGGGGGCGCAGGCGAACAGCAAGAGGGGCGTGAGCGCGAGGCGCAAGTGCTTGTTCATGGCCGGCGAGGCTGCAAGCGCGGTGCCAGGCGCTCGGCCCGCGCCGGGCGCGCGTCGACGGAGGTTGGACGAGCGGCGCCTCGGGTTCATTCACACCGCCACGGACACGCCTGTCATGGCGCGTCTCCGTCCACCGCGTTGGCCCCAACGGGCTCGACCCCCGCGCGGAGATCCCCTACCCTTCGCGCGTGTTCCGCACCCTCACGCGCCCCGTCGTGCTGTTCTTGGCGGCGACGATCCTCGCGCCCTCCCTCGCGTCGCCGTCCACCGCGCTCGCGCAGGCGCGTGGGCCCGCCGCCGCGCCCGCGCCCGCGCCGCGCGCCGACCTCATCGTCCGCGGGCAGCAGCTCTTCGAGGACCAGCAGTACGAGGAGTCGATCCAGATCCTCTCGGCCGCCCTCCTGCGACCGAACAACACGAAGGCGCAGCGGATCGAGATCTACCGCCTCCTCGCGCTGAACTACATCACGCTGAACCGCAAGGAAGAGTCGGAGAGCGCCGTGCGTGGCCTGCTCGCGAGCGAGCCGGACTACGCGCTGCCGGCCTCCGAGTCGCCGCGCTTCCGCGACTTCTTCGCCGCGACCAAGGCGCGTTGGGAGGCGGATGGTCGGCCCGGCCTCATCGTCCCCGAGGCGCCGCCCCCGCCGCCGGTGGGCATGCGCCACACCTCGCCCTCCCAGGCCGAGCGCTCCACGCAGATCGAGATCGTGGCGCACCTCGACGACGCGGGCCACCGGGTGGAGCGCGTGGAGCTCTTCTACCGCAGCGGGACGCGCGGGCCGTTCGAGCGCACGCCGGCCGCGATCGACTCCGCGCGGGGCGTGCGCGCGACCATCCCGCCCTCCGCGGTGAAGCCGCCGCTGGTCGAGTACTACCTCCAGGGGCTCGACAAGGGCGGGCTCGCGGTGGTGACGCGCGGCGACTCGACCGCGCCGCTGCGCGTCGCGGTGCCCGAGCCCAAGGGCTCGCGCTGGGTGCTCCCGGTCGCCATCGGCGGCGCGGTCGTCGGCGCGGCCGCGATCGTGCTCGGCAGCCTGGCCATCGGCGGGGTCTTCAGCAGCACCCCCACCCAGCCCTCGCAGCCGCCGCCCGGCCAGGGCACGGTCAGCGTCAGCATCCTGGAGTAGTAGGCCCATGTCCACCGTCGATGAGGCCGCGGCCGAGCCCGCAGAGCCGCGCTTCCCGTTCCTTCACGTCACGGTCGATCCCGACCAGGCCGAGCTCGTCGCGAGCGAGCTGTTCGACCTCGGCGCCGAAGGCGTCGAGGAGCGCGACGACACCACGCTGAAGAAGGCCGACACGGGCGGGAAGATCACGCTCGTCGCGAGCTTCTCCACCGAGGAGGCGGCCGAGGGCGCCCTCGCGGGCCTCGCCCCAGCGCTCGGCGCGCGGCTCGAGCACGTGGTGGGCGATGGCTGGCGCGACGCGTGGAAGGAGCACTTCCGCCCGTTCGCCGTCGCGCCCGGCCTCGTCGTGCGGCCGCCGTGGGAGGCGTACGATCCGAAGGAGGGCGAGCACGTCGTGGAGCTCGAGCCCGGCCGCGCGTTCGGCACGGGCCTGCACGAGACCACCTCGCTCGTGTGCTCCGCGCTCGCCGACCACGCCGCCGAGCTCGCGGACGCCGCCGTCCTCGACGTGGGCACGGGCAGCGGCATCCTCGCGCTGTGCGCGCTGAAGCTCGGCGCAAAAGATGCAGTATGCACGGACAACGACGCCGACGTGCTCCCGGTCGTCGAAGAGAACGCGGCGCGCAACGGGCTCGCTGATCGCGTCACCGCGAGCGCGAGCGAGCTCCGCGACGTGCCGGGCACGTTCCCCGTGGTCGTGGCGAACATCGAGGCGCGGGTGCTCATCCCGATGGCCCCGGAGCTCGCGGCCAAGGTGCGCCCGGGCGGGCTGCTCGTGCTCTCGGGCATCCTGTTGCCGCAGGAGGCCGACGTGATCAGCGCGTACGCGCCGCTCCGCGTGCTCGCGGCCCCGAAGCGCGGCGAGTGGGTGGCCATCGTGCTCCGCGCCCCGTCGTGAGGGTGCGGCGCGCGCCGCTCGCCGGCCTGCGCGCGGGCCGCGCGTCGCTGTCCGGCGACCTGCGGCGCTACGTCACGCGGGTGCTCCGCCTCCAGGCGGGCGACACCCTCGTGGTGTTCGACGCCGCGCGGGGGCTCGAGGCCGACGCCGAGCTCGAGGCCGCGCCGGGCGACCCCGACACCCTCGAGCTCCGCGTGAGCGAGCCTCGGCCCGCTCGCGTCACGGCGCCGCGACCGCTCGTGCTCCTCCAGGGGCTCGCGAAGGGCGACAAGCTCGACGCGATCGTGCGCGACGCGACGGAGCTCGGCGCCACCCTCGTGGTCCTCGTGGAGACCGCGCGGTCGG
The DNA here is from genome assembly GCA_964531755.1 of uncultured Polyangiaceae bacterium. Taxonomy (GTDB): domain Bacteria; phylum Myxococcota_A; class Polyangia; order Polyangiales; family Polyangiaceae; genus JAAFHV01. The sequence goes on along the minus strand of CAZHGG010000789.1, from coordinate 53 downwards.
TCGTGCGCCTCGAGGGCAAGCGCCGCGAGGAGCGCGCGGCGCGCCTGCGCAAG
>CAZHGG010000788.1:0-3520 GCA_964531755.1 uncultured Polyangiaceae bacterium | reverse complement strand
GGTAGAGGGTGCTGCGCGGCATGCCCAGCCTCCTCGCGGCGGCCTCCACGCGCCCGCCCTCGGCGCGGAGAGCGCGCTCGATGTGTTCGCGCTCGAGCTCCGCGAGGGTCCGCGCGACGTGGGGCGTGCGGCCGGGAGCGAGCCCCGGAGGGATGAGCGGCGGCGCGTGGGCGGGGCGCTCCTGGATCTCGGCGGCGCGCCCCGGGGGAGGCACCGTGCGCAGGCGTGCCGCTGATCGATCGAAGCGCAGGTCGCCGGCCCGGATGACGTGATCGCTCCGGAGCAGGAGGGAGCGCTCGAGGACGCTCCGCAGCTCGCGGAGGTTGCCGGGCCAGGCGTGATCGAACAGCTCGCGCGTCGCGTCGGGCGCGAGCTCGGCGTCGGGCGCTCCCAAGACCTCGTGCAGCAGGAAATGCGAGAGCGGAAGCAGGTCGTCGCGACGATCGCGCAGCGGCGGCATCACGATCGTAACCGTGTTCACGCGGTAGTACAGATCGGCCCGAAACTCTCTGCGCGCCACGGCCTCCGTGAGGTCGACGTGCGTCGCGCCGATGAGCCGAACGTCCGCGGTGCGCTCACGGACGTCGCCGATGCGGCGGAAACGCTTCTGCTCGAGCACCTTGAGGAGCTTCGGCTGCACCTGCAGGTCGAGGTCCCCGAGCTCGTCGAGGAAGAGCGTCCCGCCGCTCGCCTCCTCGAAGAGACCCACCTTCGACGCGTGCGCCCCTGTGAACGCGCCACGCTCGTGTCCGAAGAGCTCGGTCGCGACAAAGTCGTTCGTGAGCCCCGCGCAGTTGAGGTCGACGAACGGCCCGGCGCCGCGGGCGCCGATGGCGTGGATGCGACGCGCGAGGACGCTCTTGCCCGTGCCGGTCTCGCCGAGCAGGAGCACCGTGCAGTCGGCGCTGCGCAGGCGCTCGACTTGGTCCTCGACCCGGCGCATCACGTCCGAGCGCGCCACGAAGGAGCCGGACGGCCGCGGATCGACGCGGGGGCTCGCGCCGCGCGCGGACCCCCTGGCGCGGAGACTCCGTGCCACCAGGCGCTCAAGGGCCCCGAGGTCGACGGGCTTCGTCAGGAAGTCCTCCGCGCCGTCCTTCACGGCGCGCACGGCGAGGTCGATCGTGCCGTGACCGGTCACGATGAAGACGAGCGCGTCCGGGTCGAGCGCGCGCGCCCGGCCGAGCAGCACCAAGGCGTCGCCGTCGGGGAGGCGCAGGTCGGCGATGATCACGGCGGGGCGCTCGCGCAGCGCCCGCGTGGCGGCCGCGCACGAGTCGGCCTCGAGCACATGGTACCCGCGGAGGCGCAGCGCGCCGGACACGGCGAAGCGAACGCTCGCGTCGTCGTCCACGACCAGGATGGTTGCACCCTTGCTCACGGTTTCCAATCAGCGTCCCCCCCGAACACAGTCGGCCTGCAGTGAGCGTACGCTCCCGGTCCTTGGGTGATCAAGCGGGTCTCACCTATTTCGGACCCGCGGGCCTGTTATTCGCCCACGGCTCCTCAGGTCGGGACGTCGAACCAGAACGAGGTGGGCCCGGAGGGCGGGGAATCGACGCCGAGCCGCCCGCAGTTCTCGTGCACGAGCTGCTGGGCGATCGACAACCCTAGCCCCGTCCCGGTCGGCTTGGTCGTGAAGAACGGGTCGAAGACCCGGCCGAGCACATCAGGCGAGATGCCCGGCCCCTCGTTGATGACTTCGAACCTGACCGATGGATCTTCCTCGGGGCTTCGAGCGCCCGGATGCGGAGCCCGCGCCACGCCCAGGCGCATCCGCACGCGCGATGGACTCCCGGCGGCGTCGAGCGCGTTCTGGAGGAGGATGACGAGCACCTGCGCGATGTGACGATCGTCGACGTGGACGTCGGGCAGCCCCTCCTCGACCTCCACCGCGATCTCCTGGCCCAGCGGGCGTAGGCGCGGCCGCAGCTCTGCCATCGCGGAGGCCACCATGGCGCACGGGCGATGGCGCGCCCGGCGAGGGGCGGCGGGGCGCCCGAACTGGAGCGATGTGCGCACGAGGCGCTCGACGCGCCCGACCATCTGGAGGAGGAGGCCGATGTGGAGCGTCGACGCGCCCGCTTCGCGGAGCTCTTCCTCGAGCTCCTCCGCGATCGACCGGATCGCAGCCACGGGGTTTCGCACCTCGTGCGCGAAGCCCGCCACCATGGTGCCCATCGCGGCCAGCCGTTCGAAGCGTCGGCGCTCCGCCTCGCGGAGCTTCTCGTCGCGAACGTCCCGCGCGATCAGGTAGTAGCCGGCCGACGGGTCTCCTCCCGCGTCTCCTCTGCAGACCGAGACCTCGAGGTCGAGCTGAACGCCGTCGCTCAGCTGGTGCGGATAGGCCACCTCGCAACAGCGAGCATCGCCCCGAACCAGCCCGCTCGGCGAGCCGGGCAGACCCAGGAGCTCCCGGGCGGAGAGGCCGATCGCCTCCCGCTCCAGCCGGAGCAGCCTCTTGGCCGCGCGATTCGCGAACGTGACGATACCGTCTTCGGTGGTCGCCACGATGCCAACGTCGATGCCTTCGAGGATGCAGGGACCGAGGCGCTGCAGCGCCTCTCGGCCGTCAAGGGGGACCTGTTCGCACGGCAAGCGCGCGCCACCCGGCACGAGGCCACAGCGACGATCGCGGGCGTCGCGGCGGGCGTGCCCCAGGGCGAGGAGGAGGGACAGGCGACGGCGGAGCTCGGCGCTGCCCCCTGGCGGGGCCCCGGACAGAACGGCGCCGTCGTCGGCGCGGAGCAGCGAGAACACGGCCTCGGGGATCGCGCTCCCGGAGACGAGCAGCAGCGGGAGGCTGGCGAATTGGGGTGAAGCGCGAAGGGACGCCAGCTCGGAGAGGTCCGCGGAGCGGAGGTCGAACGCCACGGCGTGGAACGGCCCGCCTGCCTCCGGCGCGTGCGCGCCCACCCGCACCACCTGCGCGTCGATCGCATCCTCGTCGATTTCCGGGACGTCTCCGACGACCAGCAGGGCCAGGGGCGCGGCGCACGGCATCACGGCGCCGCGTCCATGGCGAGCGAAGTCAGGGTGTGCAGCCGGTCGTGCGCCGACGCCACGTGGGGCGACGCGTCGCCCACCTCCCCGCCGGCGCACCGCTCCACCCCGTCGAGGAAGGCGGTGGGGTCGATTCCAGCGCGGTGAATGAGCTCGACCGCCTTCGAGAGGGCGGCCTGAACATCCTCCGCGCGGAGCGGCGAAGGGGTGATCTCACCCAAATACCGGATCTGCCCCCCCTGGGGCCCAAAGCTGGTCGGGGTGAGGTCTACCGAGTACCCGTGACGCCGCGCGACACGCACCGCCGCGACGAAGGCCTCGCCGTAGGCGGCGAGGAGGCCGGGAGGGGCCTCGCCCCGGGCGAGGAGGTCCGCGAGCAGCGGCACCTCCGGTCGCACGGTCCAAATCCAGCAAGCGCCGTCGTCGGCTGGCTGCGCGACGAGGACCGTGTCTGGGAGGTGCAGGCGGTCGAGCTGCACGAGCTCGCGCGCGCTCCGGACGAGCGCCTGGCGCGCGG
>CAZHGG010000787.1:0-3522 GCA_964531755.1 uncultured Polyangiaceae bacterium | reverse complement strand
CCGTCCCCGAGCGGCTCGTCGAGGGCGAGGGCCCGCAGCGGCGGGAGCACCACGATCGCCGTCGCGACCAGCAGCGGCACGACGCCCACGAACACGAGCCGCCAGCTCGCGTGCTGCACGACGAAGCCGGAGAGCGCGGGCCCGCACACCGCGGGCACGATCCACGCGCTCGACGTGAGCGCCATCATCCGCGCGCGGAGAGTGTCGGGGTACCCCCGAGCGATGGCCACGTAGGCCGCGGCGAGCATCGCCCCGCCGCCCCCGCCCTGCAGCGCGCGCCCCGCGAGGAAGAGCGGCATGCCGCGGGCAGCCGCCGCCAGCGAGAGCCCCGCGCCGAAGCCGAGCAGCCCCAGGGCCATGGCGTGCCCGGGCCCGCGCGCGTCGGCGAGCTGCCCGGCGGCGACGGTGCCGAGCAGCCACGCGAGCATGAACGTGGAGAAGGCGAGGCCGAAGAGCGGCATCCCGCCGAGCTCGCGCACCACCGTGGGAAGGGCGGGCACGACGCCCATGCCCTCCGCCGCGAACGACGCGACCGCGAGGAGCACGCCGAGGGTCAGGCCGCGCCGCTCGCGGCCGAAGACGCCCCCGTCGCGCGCGCTCGTGGGCTCGCCCTGCGCCTCGCGCGCGGAGGTCGGCTCCGGGTCGCTCGTCAAGGGCGCCCGCCCACGCCGCTCGCTCGCATCGCCGCGAGTGTTCGCCGGGGCCCGACGGGAAGTCAAGCCGGCCCGTCGGGGAAACAGATGCAACTCCGATGCGGAAGGGCTAGGCTCTCGGGGCGAGGCGCGTGCCCGCCCGAGCCACCCGTGATCCGACCGCGACCGCCCAAGACCCAAGAGCTCCAGGCGCTGCTGCGCTCCGCCGGCCTGCGCAGCACGACCCCGCGCCTCGCGGTGCTCGAGTACTTCCACGCGCACGGCGGCCAAAACAGCCACGCCGAGCTCTTCGAGGCCCTGGCCGACCGGGGCTTCGATCGCGCCACGATCTACCGAATCCTCATCGACCTCTCCGACGCGAAGATCCTCTCGCGCACCGATCTCGGCGACCACGTGTGGCGCTTCGAGCTCAAGCGCGGCGTCGGCGGCGCGGAGCACACCGACGAGCACCCGCATTTCCTCTGCGTGGACTGCGGCGAGGTGTCGTGCCTGCCCGGCCTGTCGATCCGCCTCGAGGGCCCGTCGAACGTGCCCAAGTCGGTCGTGAAGAACAAGGTCGCCGTCCAGCTGAAGGGCCGCTGCGACAACTGCGGCTGAGCGCGCCGCGCCGGGGGCGCGCCAAAAAAAAAAGAGGGGACCGAACCGCGCGATCCGGCGGCGCTTTTCCGCGTGGCGCCCCGGGAGGGTGGTAGGGTCCGCGCATGTCGTCCGAGAAGCCTCGACCGGGGTTTTTCGCCCTCGAGCTGCTCGACAACCGCTTCCCGGTGCTCCACGGGCTGCGGGTCCTCGCCATCTTGAGCGTGGTCCAGCTTCACGTCACCGCGGTCATGGCCGGCGAGGAGCACATCACCCTCGATCGGGACCTCAGCGGCGTCTCCGTGTCGATCTTCTTCGGCATGGACATGTTCTTCGTGCTGAGCGGGTTCCTCATCGGCACCATCCTCCTGCGCTCGCTCGAGCAGCACGGCTCGCAGAACATCCGGCGCTTCTACGTGCGGCGCGCGTTCCGCACCTTCCCGCTCTACTACGTGGTGCTCATCGCGCTGGCGCTCGGCACCACGCTCACGCCGCAGCAGCGCGCGCACCTTCCGTACGAGCTCATCTACGCCACGAATTTCATGCCCGGAGGCCACACGCAGCTCGTCATGAGCTGGGGCTGGTCGCTCGCCCTGGAGGAGCAGTTCTATCTCACGGTGCCGCTCCTGTTCTTGCTCCTGTGGAAGCTCCCGAGCGACCGCGCGCGCCTCGGCCTCCTCGGCGCGCTCTGGGCGAGCGCGCTCGCCGTGCGCCTCTACATTTTCTACAGGTACGGCCCGTGGGAAGATTTTGCCCTGTTTCGCGCGATCTACGTGAGCACCTACACGCGCTACGACACGCTCGTCTGCGGCATCGCGCTCGCGTTCGTGCACGTTCGGCACAAGGACCGCGTGATGGCCTGGCTCACCGATCCGTTCCACCGCGCGCTGCTCGCCGTGCCGGCGCTCGGCTGCCTGTGGCTGCTCGTGCGGCCCCAGCTCTTCGGTCGTGAGCACCTGCCGCTCTTTCACGTGTTCGCGTGGGGCACGCTCACGACCGTGATGTACTTCACGAGCCTGCTGCTCTTCCTCTCGGGCGTGGGCAGCGTGACGCGGGCGCTGTCGCGGCCGGTGTTCCGCCGCATGGCGACCCTCGGCTACGGCGTGTACCTCGTCCACATCCCGATCTTGCAGCGCCTCATCTTGCCGATGGCCAAGGGGCTCGGCGCGCGCCAGTGGCCGATGGTGGTCGTGTGGCCGCTGTCCTTCGTCCTCGTGATGGTGGCCTCGTTCGCGCTCTCGTACGTGCTCCACGTGCTGGTCGAGAAGCCGAGCCTCCGCCTACGTGAGCGCATCGCCGCCTAGCGCGGGTGGCGAGCCGCGGCGAGGTGGCGCGGACGTTGCTTCGTGGGGCGGCGTGCCCGTCTGCCTCACCACCTCCCCGCTCCACTTCTTCGGCACGCTCGATGTGCTCACCCTGCCGGAGCTCCTCGGCGTCGCGGACTCGCTCGCGCCGTGCGTGCGGGTCGAGCTGCTGTACGCCGGCGGCGACGCGAGCGCGCTCATCCTGGCCGGGGGCGCGGTGGTCGCCGCGCGCTTCGGGGCCCTCCGAGGTCTGCGGGCCGCACTTGCTGCCCTCGCGCAGCAGCCGGTGGGGTTCACGGCGCGCGCCATCCCCGCGCGCCCGGGCCTGTCGGCGTGGGCGCTCCCGGCGCTGCTGAACCACGCGAGGGCGCTCACCGAGCTCGAGCTCGCGGAGCTCGGGCGCTTCGCGGCGCGGGCTGGCGCGGTGCGAGACGATCGGCGCGGGGTCCCGTCGCACGCGGCCGAGGCGGCCGAGGCTTCGGCGAGGTCGGCGGATCATCCATGGCGCGCGGCCCGGTGGACCAAGCTGCGGCGCAGCTAGGCGCCGGCGCCCGCCGAGCTATGGGTCGAACGGCGCGCCGAAGCCCACCTCGGGCGGCGCTACGGAGGGGTAGCCGCGGAGGGTCTCGGTGGCCCACACCATCCCCTCGGCCTCGAGGTCGCGGTCGAACGTGAAGCGCGCGCGCTGCGGGCCCTCGGCGCCCACCTCGAGGATCTCGATCGACATGTCCCCGACGCGCAGCACCGAGCCGAGCGACATCGGCGCGGCGCCGAACACGTCGCCGTCTTCGGTCGTGAAGAGGCTCACGTCGCGCGGCGCGGCGAGGACGAGCGTGCGGGGGCCCTCGCGGGTGGCGAGCACGTGGGGCGCGCGGGCGAGCACCCTCCAGCGCCGCGGTGGCTCCGCCCTCGCGTTCAGCGCGAACGGCATGAAGAGCGCGGCGTTCGGCGCGCGGACGAGCTGCACGGCGGCCTCGCTCGGCGCCTCC
>CAZHGG010000786.1:0-3527 GCA_964531755.1 uncultured Polyangiaceae bacterium | reverse complement strand
CTTGGCTCACGCCGCGATTCATCGCGAGGCGGGGCAAAAAATGCGCCGGCGCGCCTTGCGACGCTCGAAGCCCGTGCGCATTCTGGGCGGCGAGGAAGAGACGCGGAGACAGCCGGCCACATCGGGTGCGCGGGCGCTCGCGTCGAACCAACCAAGCAATCAGGGAGGGCCCCATGAGCCTCGTACGCCGTGATCCGTTTCAAGAGCTGGAAGACATGAGCAACCGACTGAACCGCTTCTTCGGCGCGCCCGTGCAGCGCCCGTCGGACTCGAAGGACGCCATGACCGCCTTCGACTGGGCGCCCACGGTCGACGTCGCCGAGAGCGCGGAGGAGTTTCACATCAAGGCCGACCTCGCCGGCGTCCCGAAGGAGAACGTGAAGGTCTCCGTCCACTCCGGCGTCCTCCGCATCGAGGGCGAGCGCCGGCAGGAGAAGGAGGAGAAGGGCAAGCGCTGGCACCGCGTCGAGCGCGCCTACGGCAGCTTCCTCCGCACCTTCACCCTGCCCGAGAACGTCGACGAGGGCCGCGTCTCGGCCGAGTTCAAGGACGGCCTGCTCAGCGTCCGCATCCCCAAGGCCGAGAAGGCCAAGCCCAAGTCGATCGACATCAAGGTGGGCTGAAGCCGACCCGCCACCCGGCGCGCCGCTCGACCCCGTCCGCGCGGACGGGGTCGGGGCGCCCAATTCACGAGACGGTCGCCGCGAGGCTCGCTAGTCTCGGGGCTCCATGGACACGGCCTCGCTCTACCGCCTCGGCGTATGTTTCGCGCTCGCGGTCTTCCTGCTGGTGGTGCTGGAGGTCTCCCTCCGGTTCTTCAGCAAGGCGCCGTCGCTCCGCCAGAACGAGAAGGAGCACAACCCGGCGAGCTCGCTCGTGCACGCGGCCGACGTCGTGGCGACGCTGCTCATCGCCTCTACCGTAGCCGGCTCGCTCGACAGCGACTCGGTCGGCAAGGACCTGCTCCACGCCGCCCTCCAGGGCGTGGCGGCCGAGGTGCTGTTCCTCGTCTGCTCGCGCGCGCAGGTGCGCTTCTTCGTCGCCTCCAAGCTCGGCGGCGAGATCGAGCGCGGCAACGTCGCCGCCGGCGCCGCGGCCGCCGGCCACTCGCTCGCGACCGGTGTCCTCGCGACCACCGCCGTCGGCTCGGAGACCCTGCGCGACGTGGGGATCTCGCTCGTGTTCTTCGTGCTGGGGCAGGTCGCCCTGCTCGGGCTCGTCGCGCTCTTCCGCGCGCTCACCGTGTACGACGACGCCGAGGAGATCCTCGGCGAGAACGTGGCCGCGGGCGTGAGCTACGCCGGCATCGCCGTCGCCATCTCCCTGCTCGTCGCGCGCGCGACCGAGGGCGACTTCACCACGTGGGGGCAGTCGCTGGTGGCCTTCGCGCAGGTGCTCGCCTACGCGCCGCTGCTCTACGGCGTGCGGCAGTTCGTGGTGGGCAGCGTGGTGCTCGGCAACCGGCCCACGCTGCGCGGCGGGGCGCTCGACAAGGGCATCGCGGCTCGGAGCGTGGGGCTCGCCGCGCTGGAGGCCGCCACCTACCTCGGCGCGGCGCTCATCGTGGTGCGCCTGCCGTGAGCGCGTCGTCCACGCCGTCCTCGCGGGCCCCGTCGATCGCCGAGCGCCTCCTCGCCGGCGGTCTCATCGGGGACCCCTACTTCGAGGGCGAGCCGCGCTTTCGCGACGCCACGCTCGTGGTCGACGACCGCGAGTACGACGCCATGTGCCGGGCCGCGGAGGCCGTGGTGCGCGTGCACGACGAGGCAGTGCGGCTCATCGCGGCCGACGAGACGCTGCTCGACACGTTCTTCGCGCTCACGCCGTGCCAGAAGCTGCTCTGGCAGGAGAGCGCCGCGTGCTGGCACGGCTACGCGCGCGCCGACATCTTCGACACGCCGAGCGGCTTCGTCGCGTGCGAGCTCAACTCGGACACCCCCACGGGCCACGCCGAGACCCTCGCGCTCGCGGCGGTCGCCCGGGAGGAGCACGCGGCCGCGCTCGCGGCGGGCGACCTCCGGGACCCCAACCTCGGCCTCGCGGCGGCCACGCTCGACATGCTCGACGCTTACGTGGAGACCCGCCTGGGCCCAGGCGTCGAGCGCACGGCCGGCATCATCTATCCTACTGATCTTACAGAAGATTTGCCGCTCGTGCGGCTGCTCGAGGGCTGGCTCGGGGCGCGCGGTTATCGCGTGACCTCGGGCGCGCCGCAGAACCTCACGACGGCGCCCGACGGCCGCGCCGCCCTCTTCGGCCAGCCCTGCTCGCTCATCGTCCGGCACTACAAGACCGACTGGTGGGGCGAGCGCTTCCCGGTGTGGATCGGCGACGCGCCCTTCGACGCCCCGCTGCCGCTCGCGCGCCCGCTCGAGGTCCTCGCCCGCGCCGAGCTCGGCGGTCACTCGGTGGTCGTGAACCCGTTCGGCGCCGTCGTCACGCAGAACAAGCGCATGCTCGCGTTCCTCTGGGAGCACCTCGACCAGCTCTCCGAGGAGGGACAAGCGGCCGTTCGCGCGCACATCCCCGAGACCCTCCGCCTCGAGTCGGTGCACCCCGCGATGCTGTCGGTCGAGCGCGAGTCGTGGGTGCTGAAGAGCGACTACGGCTGCGAGGGCGACGAGGTCGTGCCGGGGTGGGAGCTGCCCCAGGCGGCGTGGGATCGCGCGCTCGGGCTCGCGCAGGAAGGTCGATGGGTCGTGCAGCGCAGGTTCCAGCCACGCACCCGGCGCGACGCGGACGTCGCGGGCGAGGTCGTCAACTACGGCGTGTACGTCGTCGCGGGCCAGGCCGCCGGGCTCTACGCGCGCGCCCACGTCGGCGGGACCGATCGCGCGGCCCAGAGCGCCGCGGTGCTCGTGCGGGGGCCCCGCGCCGAAGGCGAGGTGTCGCGATGACCCCCGCTGGAGGTCCCCCGCCCGGCCCGGGCGCGCCCCCGGGCAAGGCGGGGAAGCCGCCGTTCGCGCTCGTGGCGCGCTTCGACTCGGCGAGCTACGTCGGCGCGCGCTGGTGGCACGAGGGCCTCGAGCGCGAGGTCGACGGCGTCGCGCGCCGAAAGGCGCTGCTCGGCATCCTCGCGCTCGGCGTCGGCATCGCGGGGGTCGGCGCGGTGGTGTCGAAGGTCAGCCGCTCCTCGGGCATCGACTCGGACGCCCTCGAAGCGCAGAAGAGCCTCGGCTGGAACCTCGGCGCGGAGAGCGACCCGCTGGACTACCAGGCCGCCGCGCTGACCGAGGTCTGCCCCGACGACGTCCAGCGCACGCTGGCCACGCGGCTCAAGCCGACGGTCGCTGCGCACCTGCCTCACTACCGCGCCACGCTGTTCCAGGCGCTCTCGGCGACCCCCACCACCAACGGCCTCATCGACACTGGCAAGGTGCTGCGCGAGCAGATGCGGCCCGTGTCGAACCCCGAGACACGGCTCGCGTTCGACAAGGGGCGCGCCCTCGCCTCCCTCTTCGAGGACGCCGGCGCCGAGCCCGCGCCGAGCCCGCCGATCACGCCACGCGGGCCCGCCGCCGCGGACG
>CAZHGG010000785.1:0-3531 GCA_964531755.1 uncultured Polyangiaceae bacterium | reverse complement strand
CGGCGGGCGCGGGCGCCGGCAGCCGCTTGGCGGACGCGCGCGGGGCGGGCGCCTCTGCCGCCTTCTTCTTGGGGGCCTTCGCGGCCGCCGCGGCCTTCTCGGGCGCTGCGGCGGCCTTCTTCTTCGGAGCCTTGCTCGCGGCGGGCGCGGCCTTCTTCTTCGCGGTCGAGGCCGGCGCCTTCGGGGTGGGGGAGGCCTTGGCCTTGGCGGCAGGCTTCGGGGGACGCGCGGCGTCGGCCACCTTCTTGGGCTTCGAGCCCTTCGCAGGGGCTCTCGCGGGGCGGGCTTCGGAGGCGCTTTTCTTCGGTTGGACCATCGTGGACAGACGGCCGCCGTAGCACAAAAACCCGCTCTGCGTCAATCGAGAGGGCCCCCGCGGGCGTTCTTGGGGTGTAATGTAACTATCTGGACATGTTCATGATTTCAGATATTTCGGCGTCGAGCGCCGTGTGGAGCCCGCGCGCGATGCGGGCCCCGTCGAACACGGCCCCCACGCGGAGGGCGCCCGGGCTCGTCGAGGTGCGCACCGACTCGACCGGGGCGTCGAGGCCGAGCATCCGCCCGAGCGCGTTCTTCGCGAGCAAGACGTCGAGGGCGGCCCCGAACGCGCGGGCCGCGTCGTCCGGCGCCTTGTCGAAGTCGCCCACCACGGCGCCCACCGCGCGCAGGTGGCCGTCGCTGCCCGGCACCGTCGAGAGCGACAGCCCGACGCCGGTGCTCGCCCGGAGCAGCCCTCCGAGCGCCCGCTCCCACTCGCCCACGAACGGCCCGGCGGCGAAGAAGCGGAGCTCCGCGCCTTCGCCGAGGAGCGCGGCCACCGCGGCGAGCGGCTCGCTCTTCAGGGCCGGCTTCGCCCGCCGCAGCTTGCCCTGCGCGTAGAGCTCGGCCACCCGCAGCGGGCCGAACTTGCCCGTCTCGAGCGCGACCGCCTCGCGCCCGAACGTCACGAGCTGCACGCGCTCGCCCTCGCGCGGGCCGTCCCCGAACATGCGCACGACGCTCGGGTTCGGCACGTCGATGGCGCGCGCCTCGATCGCGCGGGCGTACCGCTCGAAGCTCTGGTGCACCTTCACGGGGTCCATCGTGCCAGGGGGCACGCGGGCGAGGGTGAGGGTCGCGTCCTCGTAGCGGGCGATGACGAGCTCCTCGAGGCTGCGTGGATCGAGCCCGCCGTGGCCCTTCGCGAAGGCCTGGAACCGCGCCTCGGGCACCACGGTGGCGAGCGCTGCGAGGAGCCCCGCGTCGCGCAGCGCCCGGCGAGGCGCGACCTCGAGCATCCAGGTGAGGCCTGGCGCCTTCACGAGGCCCGAGAGCGGCGTGAGCGTCAGCGGCACCGGGGGCGGACCCGCCGGCGCCGCGGGCGGCGGGGCCGGCGCGCACGCGGCGAGGTCGGCGAAGGCGAGGGCGACGGGCGCGCCGAGGATCGTCCGGCGGGAGAGCGAGGGGGCGCGGCTCACGCGGGGCCCGCGCCGTCGCCCACGGTGACCCACGCGAACCGCCGGTTCTTCGACCCCACCTTGAGCAGGTAGCGCTCGCCGCGCGCGAGCTGGAGCTGCGCGTCGGTGACGCGCTCGCGGTTCACCTCCACGCCGCCCTGCTCGACGAGCCGCTTGCCCTCGCCGCTCGACTTGACGAGCTTGGCGAGCGCCAGCGCCTTCGCGATCCAGAGGGTGTCGCCCTCCGTGGGCAGGCAGAGCTCGGGCACGTCGTCGGGGATCGCGTCGCCGGAGTAGACGCGTCGGAACTCCGCGGCGGCGTCGCGCGCGGCCTCCTCGCCCTGCAAGCGGGTGAGCAGCTCGCACGCGAACGCGGCCTTGATCTCCTGCGGGTTCTTGCCGGCGGCGCGCTCGGCGCGGAGCGCCGCGATCTCCGCGGGCGAGCGGCTCGACAGGAGGTCGAAGTAGCGAAACACCACGTCGTCATCGAGCTGCATCACCTTCCGGAAGAACGTGAGCGGCGGCTCGAGGAGGCCGATGTAGTTGTCCGCGCTCTTCGACATCTTCTTGCCGACGACCTTGCCGTCGACGAAGCGCGCGTCGGTGCCCTCGAGCAGCGGGGTCGTGAGCACGAGCTGGCCGCGCTTGCCGTACTTCGGCATGAGGTCGCGGCCCACGAGCAGGTTGAAGAGCTGGTCTGTGCCGCCGAGCTCGATGTCGCAGTCGAGCGCCACCGAGTCGTAGCCCTGGAGCAACGGGTAGAGGAACTCGTGCTGGTAGATCGGGCGCTGCTCCGCGAAGCGCTTCGCGAAGTCGTTGCGTTCGAGCATGCGCGACACCGTGGTCTTCGCCATGAGCTCGATGAGCTCGGTGGCGCCGAGCGCGGCGAGCCACTCGGAGTTGCGCCGCACGACCGTGACGTCGCGCGAGAGGATGCGGAACGCCTGCTCGGTGTACGTCTCGGCGGCGGCCTCCACGTCGGCGCGCGTGAGCCGCGGGCGGAGATCGTTCTGGCCCGTGGGGTCGCCGACCATCGCGGTGAAGTCGCCGACCAGCAGCGTGACCTCGTGTCCCAAGTCCTGGAACTGCCTCATCTTCTGCATGAGCACCGCGTGCCCGAGGTGCAGGTCGGGGCGGGTGGGGTCGAAGCCGACCTTCACGCGCAGCGGTCGGCCGGAGGCGCGCGACTCTTCGAGGCGGGCCGCGAGCTCGGCGCGGACGTGCACGTCCTCGGCGCCCCGGAGGAGGAGCTCCAGCTGCGCGTCAACGGGGAGGAACGACCCGCGCGCGGGCCTCGGCGCGGCGTGTGCGCGCGCTTCGGTCGGGGGCTCGGTCGGGGGCTCGGTCGGGGGCTCGGTCGGCATGGCGCCGTCACCTTACCAGGCCGCGCAGGCGTCCGCCGCCGTCACGAGGGGCGCGGCCAGCGGCGCCCGGCGGGGCGCGCGAGGCCGCGGTCAGTCGTCGCCGTCGTCGCCGGTGATCGGCTGGTGCCGGCTGCTGTTCACGAGCTCCTTCAGGTCCTTGCCGACCTTGAAGAACGGCAGTCGCTTCGGCGGCACGGGGACAGGCGCGCCGGTGCGCGGGTTGCGCCCCGAGTAGGCCTTGTAGGGCCGCACGGTGAAGCTGCCGAAGCCGCGGATCTCGATGCCGTCGCCCTTCTGCAGCGCCTCGGTCATGGAGTCGAACACGCAGTTGACGACGAGCTCGGCGCGCGCCTTCGTGAGATCACTCCTGGCCGCAAGTGCGTCAATCAATTCGCTTTTCGTCATGACCCATCCCTCCAACCTCCAAGCTAAGCCCAGGCGTGCGCCTCGCGTCAAGCGTGTCAAGGCCCCCTCCGTCGTGTGGGGCCCCGCGCGGGGGCGAGCGCGGGCGGCGCGGAGGGGAGCGCGGGGGCGAGCAGGACCCGGTCGAGGGCCACCGGGCCGCCCTCGGCCTCGACGACGAGGCGGCCCTCGCCGCTCGGCAGCGCGACGCGCTTGGTCGGGAGCTCGACGAGCCTCGCTTCTCCTGCGAACGACCACTCTGCGCCGCCGGCGCGCACGCGCCCGGTCGCGCCCACCGCCCCGAACACGCGCGGCGTGAGCGCGAAGGC
>CAZHGG010000784.1:0-3554 GCA_964531755.1 uncultured Polyangiaceae bacterium | reverse complement strand
CCGGCGACGCGGAGGCCTCCGGCGCGCTCGCGCGGCCCTGCGCGCGCACGACGTACGCCGCTGTGCCGAAGCCCACGGCGACGGCCGCGGCGACCGCGAGGACGACCGGCAGCGAGCGACTCGGGCGCGGCTCGGGCAACGAGATGCGCGCCGAGGCGTCCGCGGGGACCACCACCGGCGGCTGCGCGAAGGTGCGCGACTCGCCGCTCACCGGGGCCGGCTCGGGGGGCTCGGTCGAGATCCGCGGCACCGAGTGCGGCCCGGAGCTCGCGGACGGGTGCGCCCCGGTGGTGAACAGCGAGCTGCGGATGCCGCTCATGCCGTTGTCGCTCACCCGCTGCTCGATGAGCGAGCGCAGCTGCTCGCGCTCGGCGGCGAACGCGTCGCGCAGCGCCTTCGCCCACACCTTGCGCGGGGGCTCGCCGTGCTTGCGCAGCCAGGTCTCGAGCGCGATTTGAAACTCGGAGGGCGTCGCGAACCGGTTCGCCGGCTTCGTCGCCATCGCGCGATCGCAGATCGCGGCGAGCTCGGGGTCGACCTCTGGGACGATCTCCGCGATCTTGGGATCCGTGCCGTCGATGCGCCGCGTGAGCACGTCGCGAGCCGACGCGCCCTCCGCGAAGCGCCGCCCCGCGATCGCCTCCCAGAGGATGACGCCCACCGAGAACACGTCCGCCCGGCCGTCGACGACGCCGAGGCTCGCTTGCTCCGGGGACATGTACCCGACCTTGCCCTTCAGCACGCCAGCCTGGGTCATCTGGCTCGCGGCCGCGCTCTTGGCGATGCCGAAGTCGACGAGCTTCACCCGCCCGTCGTAGCCCACGAGGATGTTGTGGGGCGTGACGTCGCGGTGCACGATCCCGAGGATCGAGCCGTCGTAGTCGGTCAGGTTGTGCGCGTAGTCGAGGCCCTCGAGCACATCGCAGAGCACGCGCACGTAGGCCGTCAGCGGGAACTGCTCGGGCGCCAAGCGCCTCCGCACCCGCGTGATGGGCTGACCTTCGACGTACTCCATGGCGAGCATGAGGCGCCCCTGCGTGTCGTCGACCTCGAAGGTCTGCACCACGTTCGGGTGGTTCATGCGCGCGGCGAGGCGCGCCTCGTCGAGGAACATGGCGCGGAAGTCCTCGTCCGCCTCCATGCTCTCCTTCAGCATCTTCAGCACGCAGAGCTTGCGGAAACCCTCCGGGCCGTCGGCGATGGCGAGGTACACGTCGGCCATGCCGCCGTGGCCGAGCGCCCCGAGCAGGCGGTACTTGCCGAGCGACGCGGCCAGAGACAGATCGAGCGCCTCGAGGGGCTTGATCTGTCCTGTCTCCTCGGGGCGGCGGTTCGGCTGGCTCATGGGTCTCGGGTGGTCGGTGGAGTGTCCGGTGACGGGGAGGCGAGGGGCGTGTGCCGTGGGGCGCGGCGAGGCGAGGGTGGGAGGGCTCAGGGTGGCGAGGGAAATACGGCCACAGAGGTCGCGGCGCCGGTCCGTATGAGGGTCCGCGTCGAGCCGATGCGCTTGCCGGAGTCGGCCCACTCCGCCGTAAACGTATGAAACCCGGGCGGAATATTGATGAAGCCCGCGCGACCGAGCGGATCGGTCTTCTTGTCGGCCCCGATCTCGGGCGTGGAGCCGATGATGTAGAAAGGCACGAGCAGGGGGTCGAGCGCGGTCGTGGTGAACCGCACGCCAGAGAGGGGGTTGTTGTCGCAGTCGCGGGCGAATACGAAGACGAGCGCGTGGTTCGCGGAGTCGTACGCGTTCGGCTTCCCGAGCGCCGTGTCGGCCAGATAGGCGATCTCGGCCGGGCGCAGCATGAGCTGGAGGAACTCAGTCTTTGCGGCGCGCAGCGGCGGCGACGTGTAGCGGTACGTCGGCGCGTACGCGGTGGACTTCACCTCGAAGAAGCCCTCAAACCCGTGCTCTACGGTCGCCGCGACCCAGCCCTCGGCGGTGGGCACCACGAAGCCGCCGCCCGCCTCCGGGCCCGCGTCGGCGGGGCCGCCGGCGTCGACGTTTCGGGGGTTGTTGCACTGGTTGTCCGTGGAGGCGCAGAGACGTACGGCCACGCCGGTGGGCGGGGTGCCGTTCGTGAAGTCCAAGTACTGGATGGAGACGTCGACCTTGCGCGACGGATCAGGGTTCAGGGGGGGCAGGGTCGCGCACGCGAACGGGTCCGCGGCGCCGTCCGCCGCGTCCTTCGGGACCGCGCTGTCGGGGGGCGGCGCCGCGTCCACCTCGGGCGCGGCGGCCACGCACACGCTCTCCAGGGAGCAGCGCGTGTTCTCGAAGCCCGCGCCGCGCGCGCGGCACTCATCGTCGGACTTGCACTGCTCCTTGTCGGTCGAGAACAAGAGTGAGCACGCAGAGTTGAGCGTCGCGAACGCGGCGACCGACGTCGCGATCGCCGCGATCGATGCCCTGGAGAAATTCGAAATCCGACCGCGCACCATTCGTTCTTTCGCGCTCGCTTTTCCCGGTGTGATCCGCGCGAGGAGAGTAGAAATCGAGTCCTCCCGCCCGCGCCTCGAAAAGCATACCCGTCGCTCGGGCGGGCCGCCATCACGCAACGTCACATCCTTGTGACTTCTGTCGCACTGCGTTGTTACCTGCCTCCATCAAGGGACCCCATGACCGCGAATCGCGAAGGTTTCCGAGATCCTACCTTCCCCGCCGCGCTAGACGCTGCCATCGCTGGCCGCGTTGACGCGCTCTACCACCTGCTCGCGAAGCTCTCGGGGCTCCCAGGGACGCGCGTCAACGCCGGCATGGTCGAGGCCTTCGCGGTGGAGGCGGGCGCGCGCGGCAAGAAGGTGGACGCCCTGCTCCGCGCGATGGTGCTGCTCGACGCAGACCTCGCGCCCGGCGGCTCCGCCCACGAGATCGTGCCGGTGTGCGCGGTGCACGCGCTCGGCGTGCGCGGGGCGACCGACGCGAAGGCGCGCCCGTTCGCGGTCGAGCACCTCCACGCGGCCTGCGACGACCTGCGCTTCCGCGTGCGCGACGCCGTGCCCGTGGCGCTCGCGCGGATCGGCGCGAAGGCCGGTGACGCGCTGGTCGCGGAGCTCGCCCCGTACATGGACGGCTACTTCCACGCCACGGCCGCGCTGCTCGCGCTCGCGCTCCCCTCCTTCTTGGACATGACACACGACGCTGCCACCGTGGTCACGCGACTGTCCGAGGGCTTCGAGCTCGTCAAGCGCGCGCCGCGCTCGGCGTCTCGCTACCCAGGCCACAAGGCGCTCATGGAGGCGCTGGCCGTGACGCCCGTGCGCCTCGCGGGGCGCTACCCCGCCGAGACCGTGGCGGAGCTCGACCGGTGGGCCACGGTGAAAGATCCGGCGCTGCGCGAGCTCACGCTGAAGGTCGCGAAGGGCATCCGCGCGCGGCACGGTGAGGAGGCCGAGCGCATCCGCGCGTCGCTCGAGCGCACGCAGCCCGCGCCACGCGACCCCACGCTCATCGTCCAGGGCACGCGCGGGCGCGGCAAGAAGCGGGGCCTCTCGAGCACCTAAGGCGGAACCCAGTTCCGCCGATCCTGAATCGTCCGAAGGCGACGTGCACA
>CAZHGG010000783.1:0-3559 GCA_964531755.1 uncultured Polyangiaceae bacterium | reverse complement strand
GCTGGGCCCGCGCGGGACCACGACCGAGCCCGGGGAGC
This sequence comes from uncultured Polyangiaceae bacterium, assembly GCA_964531755.1. Classification (GTDB taxonomy): domain Bacteria; phylum Myxococcota_A; class Polyangia; order Polyangiales; family Polyangiaceae; genus JAAFHV01. The sequence continues at coordinate 3,521 of CAZHGG010000783.1, read as the reverse complement.
GCGCCCCCGAGCCCGCCGCCGCGCTGCCCTACTGTCCCAAGGGCATGGTGCGCGTCGCAGGCGGCCTCGCCCTGCTGGGTCAGGACGGCGGCCCGCGCGAGGAGCAGCCCGCGCACGCCGAGCGCATAGATGCATTCTGCATGGACATGACCGAGGTCACCGTCGGCGAGTTCGCGGAGTGCGTGAAGCGGGGCGGCTGCAAGGCCGGCCACAAGGAGGCCGAGTGGCCCACCGCCACGGACGAGGAGCGGGCGGCCTGGAGTCGCTTCTGCAACGAGGGGCGCGAGGGCACCGCCGAGCACCCCATGAACTGCCTGCCGTTCGACGACGCGGCCGCCTACTGCCGCTGGGCCGGCAAGGCGCTGCCCACGGAGGCGCAGTGGGAGCTCGTCGCCCGCGGCCCCGACGCGCGCCCGTTCCCGTGGGGCCACGACCCCCCCACGCCCCTCCGCGTGAACGCCTGCGACCGCGGCTGCGGAGTGCCCTCGCGGCGGAGCGTCGACACCGTGGCGGCCCTCGTCGAGGGCGACGACCGCTGGGAGGCGACCTCCCCGGTGGGCGCGTTCCCCGCCGGCGTGAGCCCGCTCGGCGCCTTCGACATGGCGGGCAACGTCGCCGAGTGGGTCGACGCCCCGTTCTGCCCGTACGGGGAGACCGCGTGCGGCACCGCGGCCCGCGTCGTGCGCGGCGGCTCGTGGAGCAGCGTCACGCCCGGCTCCCTTCGCGCGACCGCGCGCGCGAAGGCCGCCCCCGACAACCGCCAGCCCGACGTCGGGTTTCGCTGCGCGAAGTAGCGCCTACGTAGGCAAAGGACCCACACGGACCGGCGCCGCGGCGGCCGCGCGAGGCGCTCGTCGACGGTGCGCGGCGCGAGGCCCGGTGGTAGAACGGGCGCTTGTTTTCCGCACGGTCCGGCCGCTGTCGCCGCGTGCGTCACAGGGAGGGCGCGTGATGTCGAAGGCTGCGATCGTGTTCGGGCTCGCGCTGGGGTGCGCGGTGGCGGGCTCAGGCTGCGCGGGGGAGCGCCCGCCCATCGACCAAGTGCAGACCGGCGTCCTCCCGAAGGAGTTCTTCGTCGGCGCCGACTTCGCGAGCGTCGACGACGATCCCGAGTTCTACTTCCGCACCACCGTCGTCGACGTGGCGCCGGGCGCGGGCTCGGAGGAGCTCTTCACCGCCTCCGACGCGCAGCCCACCGTGCGCGTGCGCTGGGAGGTCACCCAGAACTTGCTCGTCGCGCGCCTCGCGTACGAGCTCGTCGAGGGCACCGACGGCAAGGGCACGGGCGGCGCCGCCCGCAACGACGAGCCCCGCGTGGGCCCGCCCCGGCGCACCAACGACGGCCAGATCGTGGCGAGCTTCGCCATCCTCAAGCACTTCGACATCATCCGCAGCTACAACTCCTCCACCGGCGAGGAGAACAACGTGGTGGTGGAGGACGACCTCGATCGCCGCTGGTTCGAGCGCAAATACATGCGCGTCGACTGGTCGAAGAACCTGGTCACCGACGCGTACGACCTCGACGGCCCCTCGCAGATTGGCCTCTACGGCGCCGTGAAGTGGGACCCCATCTCGTATTGGGTGGACGACCCGAAGAGCCCCGACGCGCCGGAGCTCCGCCTGAAGGAGGGCTACTTCGACGTGACCGCGAAGGCCTTCGCCGCGCCGCAGGTCATCCACGACGAAGAGTGGGGCGACTTCCCCGCGTGCTGGCTCGTGGGCGAGCTCCCGCAGACGAGCTGCAACCCGAGCGAGGTGAAGCTGCGGCTCGCGTTCAAGAAGGTCGTCGACACCGACTACGAGCCCGCCGACTACGACGGCAAGAAGATGGACATGTTCGGGTATTTCACGAACGACCGCTTCGGCTACGACCGCCGCTACGGCATCGTCGACGACCGCTGGAAGCGCTTCGCGTCCCGCTGGAACATCTGGCAGCGGTCCCACGACAACGCCGTCGCGTGCGGCACCACGGCCACCACGCCGGCGGGCGCCGACGTGCACCGCGACGTCGACGGCAACGGCACCGAGGACGAGTGCGAGAAGGTGGGGCGCGGCTCGCGCTGCGACGAGTTCCGCCACGCGTGCACCATCCCGCTCCGCGACCGCAAGGTGAAGACCACCGTGTGGCACACGAACCGCGGCTTCCCCGAGGACCTCTTCGAGGGCTCCAAGAAGGTGGTCGAGACCTGGAGCGACACGGTGCGCGCCGGCGTCCTCGCGGCGCGCCTCGTCGAGTGCCGGCGCACGAAGGAGGCGGGGTGCGAGGAGCGCCTCGGCTGGCCGGCCACCTGGTCGGACGACTTCACGCCGCCCGTCGGTGAGGGCGCGCGCGAGGTCCCGCGCGTGTTCGTGCTCTGTCACAACCCGGTCGACCCCGCGAAGGACGACCCCGCGTGCGGCCAGGAGGCGATCAGCCCCCGCGTGGGCGATCTCCGCTACAACCTCTTTTCGCTCGTCGAGAGCCCGCAGCGGCAGTCGCCGTGGGGCATCATGGTCGACGCCGAGGACCCGCTCACCGGCGAGAAGGTCGCCGGCAGCGTCAACCAGTGGAGCGCGGTGCTCGACCGCGCCTCGGCCACCCTCACCGACCTCGTCGGGCTCCTGAACGGCGAGATCGCCCCGACCGCGTTCGTGAAGGGGCAGAACGTGGCCGACTGGGTGAAGCAGAACACGCGCGGAGCGCCGCTCGCGGGCGCCATGAGCGAGGCCGAGGTGGCGTCGCGCCACGCGTCGTTCGACCCGAAGGTGATGGCGCCGTTCGTCACCGGCAAGAAGGGCGCGGGGCGGCCGCTGCCGCCCGCGCTGCGCCACAAGAACCGCATGCGGGAGCTCACGCAGTCCGGGCGGGTGGGCGCCGGCGACGCGGTGATCGCCGACCGGATCGCGAAGCTGCGCGGCTCGTCGCTCGAGGCGAAGCTCGTGACCCCCGAGATCGCGCAGCTCGCGGGGCAGGACCCGCGCCTCCCGGTCACGAAGGAGCTCGTGGGGAAGGCCTCGCCGCTCCGCGCGCTCGGGACGCCGGCCTTCCGCCGCGCCTACGAGGCGCGCCAGCGCGTGGGCCGCGCCCACCGGCACTCGTGCCGGCGCGAGGGCCCCGAGTCGGACAACCTGCTCGGCCTCGCGCGTGAGGCGCAGCGCGTGTTCGGGGCGATCGACCCGGCCGACCCCGAGGCCGCCCGCGCCAAGCGCGACAAGGTGTTCGCGTGGGCGCGGCAGAAGTTCTCGGCGAGCGTGTTCTCGCACGAGTTCGGCCACGCGGTGGGCCTCCGTCACAACTTCGCGGGCACCTTCGACTCGCTCAACTACGGCACCGAGTACTGGCAGCTCCGCACGAACAACGGCACGGTCACGAAGATCTGCACCGACGGCAACACCGACGGCGAGGGCTGCATCGGCCCCCGCTGGAAGGACCCCATCACGCAGCGCGAGACCGACGGCCTCATCAACGCGTACGCCAGCAGCAGCGTGATGGACTATCCGGGCGACCAGGTCCAAGACTTCTTCATCATTGGCAAATACGA
>CAZHGG010000782.1:0-3566 GCA_964531755.1 uncultured Polyangiaceae bacterium | reverse complement strand
CAGCCCATCGCGACCGCGTCGATCTCGACGCGCGCGCCCTTCGGCAGGCCGCTCACGGCGACCGTGGCGCGCGCCGGCATCACGCCGCTGAAGCGCTTTCCGTACACCGCGTTGACCTCGGCGAAGTGGTCCATCGAGGAGAGAAAGATGGTCGTGCGGACCACGTTGGCGAAGGTGAGCCCCGCGGCCGCGAGCACCGCCTCGAGGTTCGCCATCACGCGCTCGGTCTCCTCGGCGATCGTGCCGGAGACGAGCTGGCCGGTGGCGGGGTCGAGGGGGATCTGGCCGCTCAGGAACACGAGGTTCCCCGCGCGAACCGCCTGGGAATAGGGACCGATCGCGCCCGGGGCGCTCGTGGTGGCGATGGCTTCCATGGCGCGGATATTAGATCCGATGTTTGCCGCACGCCCGCCGAAATCGCTCAGCGCGGGCGGAAGGTGTTGTCCTCTTCGCCGAACGCCGCCGCCAGGTGGATGCGCGAGAAGCTCTTCAAGAGGTCGTTGTAGGTCTGCGGGGCGTCTTGCTTGAGCAGCGCGCGGTAGAGGATGAGCCCCGTGGCGCCGTTGTCGCCGTACGCGGGCAATGCGTTCGCGACCACGTCGAGGAACTTCGTGCCCTCGGGGTCCTTCGCGGCCCCGTTGGCGGCGATCTTCTTGTCGTGGAAGCCGCGGCCCAGGTACGCGAAGCTCTGGCAGCCGTTCAGGTAGACGAGCTGGTATTTCCCCGCGACCACCTTGGTGCGCGCGGCGAGCGAGTTGATGTTCTTCCCGAGCCCCGAGTGCCCGCTGTACACGATGAGGTCGGCCTTCTCGCTCGCCGGCCCGTAGAGCGCGTCGAAGTCGGGCCCCGCGCTCGCGAGCTCCTCGGTCAGCAGCGCCGTGAGCGTGACCTTTCGGGGGCGCCCCGCGACCACCACCGAGCCGGTGACCACGCTCGACTTGATGACCGAGCGGCTCGCCTCGCCGTCCTTTCGCGATGCGCCGGTGAGGCCACGCTCGGTCTCGGCCACGACGTTCTCCATCTCGCGCGCGCCCTCGTCGTTGGGCGTGTTGCTCGAGATGATGCCGAACACGGCGACCACGTCGATCGCGTCGTCGGCGAGCACCTGGTCGTACTCGGGGTACTTCCCGGTGGTCTCCTTCGCGCTGCGCGTGACCTTGACCTCACTCTTCACTCCGTCGGCCGCGTCGACCGTGCAGCCCGACGCCTTCGGGTTGAAGTCGTGCCAGAAGGTGTCGTTGCCGTACTCGTTCCTGCCGCATGGGCCGTCGTACTTGCGGTTGAACGCGGGGAGCGCGGTCGTGTCGCGCGGGAGCACGAGGGTGTAGGCGCTCGGCGTCGCGCGCGTCTTGGGCCAAATCACGGGCAAGACCGCCGCGTAGCGCACGCGCTTGTTGCCGCCGCCGGCGTCCGACTCGGCGACGCTCGTGACGTTCACGAGGCCGATCTGCGCGTTCCCCGACACGTCCGTGGTGAGGGCGCCCTGCACGTACTGGAGCTGCGCGACGATGGCCGTGCGCGCGGGGGTCTCCTTCGGCGCGATGAGCTCGCTCTCGAACGTGAAGTCGAAGATCTTGCCGTCGTTCGAGGTGATCGCGACGTCGGTCGCGTCCTCCACGGGCGGCGCGGCGGTCTCGGCGGAGCACCCCGCGGCGAGCGCGGCGTACGCGGAGAGCGAGAGCATGAGCAGGCGGCGAGCGACGGTGGGCACGGCGGGGAACGCGGAGCGGGGCATGAAGACCTCGACGCAAGAGTTGGTCCAAGGAGAACACACTGTGGGCAGGCTGGGAACGCGCGCCCAGGGGGGATCGCGCCGCGCCGAGGTGGATCGCGCGCGCCCCGGGTCGGGGCCCCACCTGGAGCCTAGAGCCTCTGTCGGCCGGAGAGGGCGCGCCCCATCGTGATGGGATCGGCGTACTCGAGATCGCCGCCGTGCGGGACGCCGCTGGCGATGCGCGAGAGGGCCACGCCGAGCGGCTCGAGCTCGCGCTTCAAGAACAGCGCCGTCGCCTCGCCGTCGACGCTGAGCGGCGTGGCGACGATGATCTCGCGCACCCCGTCGGCCGCGATGCGCTGCACGAGCCGCGGCAACGGCAGCTCGTCCGGGCCCACGCCCTCGAGCGGAGAGAGGAGCTGGCCCAGCACGAAGTAGCGCCCGCGCATGGTGCCGGTGCGCTCGATGGCGAAGAGATCGTGCACGCGGCCGACCACGCAGAGCAGCGTCGGATCGCGCCGCGGATCGGCGCAGACCGCGCACGTGCGGGGCCCCGCCTCGGGCGTCTCGGCGAGGTTGCCGCACGCCTCGCACGGCCCTACCGCGTCGGGGAGGGCCGCGAGCTCGGCGCCCAGCTCGCGCGCCACGTCCGGCGCCTGCGAGAGCAGGAAGAGCACGTAGCGGCTCGCCGTCTTCTCGCCGACGCCGGGCAGCCGGGAGAGCAGCGAGATCACCCGGCGGAGCTTCGGCGGGAGCATGCCCCCGCTCAGCCGAGGCCGGGGATCTTCACGCCGCCGGTGGCCTTCTCGAGCTCGGCCGCCATGGCCTTGTCGGCCACGTCGATCGCGCCGTTCACCGCGGCGCACACGGCGTCGAGCGTGAGGTCGAGCCCCTCGGCCGCGAGGAACTCGGGGTCTACCTCGACCCGCGCGATCTTGCCGCCGTACGTGGCGGTCGCCTTGACCTTGTCGCCCGCGGAAGAGAAGACAACCTCCTTGTCTTTCAGCTCCTCCTTGGTCTGGTCGATCTTGCGCTGGATGCGCGCCGCCTGGCGCATAAGCTCGGTCATTCCGCCGCGAAACTGCATGGGGTTCTCGTCCTGGGGTCTTCGTGCCGGGGGTTCGGTCGGGGGTCGTACGGGGAGCGCGGGGCGCGGTCAGTCGGCGACGTGGGGGAGGCGCACGTCGCGGAGCTCGGCGTCGAACAGCTCGATGGCCTTGCGCACGAGCGGGTGCGTCGCGACGGCCTCGCGCGCGCGCTCGAGGGCGGCGCGCCGGGCCTCCGCGTCGAGCCCGGCGAGCGACATCGGGAGCGCCTCGACGGGCGTCGTCGTGTCGAGGACCCACGCGACCTCGTCGCCGAGGACCGCGCGGGCCGACGCGAGGAGGAGCGCCTGGTGCTCGGGCTGGGCCACGGACACCGCGGAGAAGGCGTCGCGCTCGTACGCGAGGGCGAGGCGCGCGGGGCTGGCCTCGAGCGGCCCGCCGTGCTCGAGGTGGGCCGCGAGGCCCGGGTTCTGCTCGCGCACCAGCGCCACGAACGCGCGCACCGTGGCGACGAGCGCGTCGGCCGGGCGCACCGCGCGGGCCTTCGGGAGCACCTCCGACGGAGGCGGCGGGGGCACAGAGCCCTCGTCGGCCGTGGGGCCGTGCTCAGGGACGAACGCGGCGAAGTCGACCTCGGGGCCGCGAGGGGCGCGCGTGGGCCTGCGGGGCGCCGCCAGTTTGCGGATCAGCCCGTACACGCCGAACGATCCGGCGAGCGCAAGCGCGATCCATGGAAAGCTGCCGTAGTTGAGCGTGAGCCAGAGCACCCCCGCGCCCGCGATTCCGACCGACAGCCACTGCATGCG
>CAZHGG010000781.1:0-3570 GCA_964531755.1 uncultured Polyangiaceae bacterium | reverse complement strand
GATGGCGGAGACAACCTCGGGCGCCGCGGGCGGCGTCTTGGGCGAGAACCGCTTCACGACCTCGCCGTCGCGGCCCACCAGGAACTTCTCGAAATTCCAGCCGATGTCGGCGCCGCCGCCCGCGCTGCTGCCCACGAGGAACTGGTAGAGCGGGCTGCGCGCGGCGCCGTTGACGTCCTGCTTCGCGAGCAGGGGGAAGTCGACGCCGTAGGTGGCGCTGCAGAACGACGCGATCTCCGCCTCGGTGCCCGGCTCCTGCCCGAGGAACTGGTTGCAGGGGGCGCCAACCACGAGAAACCCTCGCTCGCGGTACTTCGCATAGAGTTCGACGAGCCCCTCGTATTGCGGCGTGAGGCCGCAGCGGCTCGCCACGTTCACGAAGAGCACCACCTTCCCCGCGAGCTCCTCGGCGGGCAGCGGCGACCCGTCGAGGCGCGTGAACGCGATCCCCGTGAGCGCCGCCGGGCCCCCCTCGGGCGCCTTCCCGTACACGGCGCGGTTCACGGCAGACGAGGCGGCTTCAACGACCTTCTTCAGCATGTTCTCTCCTTGGGGCCCCATCCTACTGCGGGCCAGGTGCGAGCTGGCTCGCGGTCTCTACTCGATGCCCGCGCCGGCGCCCGGGTTGCGCTTCACGTGACGAGCTCCATCACCTGCGCGCGGATGGTGTCCCACTTGCGTGTGACGTCGTTCTTGAAGGCGAGCGCCATCAGGAGCATGAGCACGCTCATCCCGACGAGGCTCGCGACCTCGCGGGTGCGCAGGCTGAGGGGGCGGCGGCGGATGCCCTCGAGCAGGAAGAACACGAGGTGGCCGCCGTCGAGCACCGGGATCGGCAAGAGGTTGATGAGCCCGAGGTTGACCGAGGTGACGGCCATCGCCCACACGAAGTAGCGCGTGCCCTTCGCGCCCGCTTGGCCCGCGACGTCGTAGAGCGTGATCGGGCCGCTCACCGTCGCGAGGCTCACGCGGCCCTGGAAGACGCGCACGAAGCCCACGCCGATGAAGCGCACGACCGCGATGGTCTCGAGGCTGCCCTTCTTCAAGGCGTACGCGAGCCGGTGCTCGTTCGGGACGGTCTCGTCCTTGGCCTTCGGCGCCCAGTGGTTCGTGCGGAAGACGTAGCGGGCATAAGGCTGGCCGACCTCGTCCTGCCACTGCTCCTTGCGCAGCTGGAACGTCCCGCTCTTGCGCTCCCCTTCGCGCGTCCACACGAGCTCGTGGGGGCGCGCGGCGTCGGCGATGAGGCGCTGCTTCATGCCGGCGAAGAGCCGCTGCGGGACGCCGTCGAGCGAGACCACGCGATCGCCCGCCCGGAGGCCCGCGAGCCACTCGCTCGACCCCTCGGGCACGAACGCCACGTACATGTCGCTCGTCTCGATCCCGGTCCGCGACAGGACGTCGCGCTCGCGGCTCGGCCAGTCGTCGATGTGGGCGCCCACGTCCTCCCGCGCGAGCGGGGTGAGGGTCACGACGCCCATCTCCATCACGGCGAGCTCGAAGAGGCCGCCCTCGGTCTTGACGGGCCGCATGTAGGTCACGGTGAGCGTGTCGCCGCGGCTCTTCGTGAGGATGTGGACGAGGTCGACGAAGCGGTCGATGGTGCGGCCGTTCACGCTCTTGATTTGGTCGAACGTGCGCAGGCCCGCCCGGTAGGCCGGCGAGTCGGTCCTCGGCACGCCGATGACGGGGGCCGAGAACGACGGGCTGATGCCCACCCGCCCGACGCGCTCGACCATGTCGAGCTCCTTCGGCTCGAGCTCCTCGATCTCCTCCACCGGGACCATGTCCACGTCGAGGGTCGCGCCGTCCCGCTGCACGACGACCCGCACGGGCTTCCCCGAGCGCGTGGCGAAGAGCTCCTGCACCTCCGGGAAGCTCGCCACGGCGTGGCCGTCGATCGACAATATGCGGTCCTCCGGCATGAGCTTGCCGTCGGCGGGCCTGTCCGGCACCACGGCGCCCACCACGGGCGACCGGAACTCGCGATCTTCGTAGAAGACCGACGTGTAGAGCAGCACGGGGAAGAGCACGTTCATCGCGGGCCCCGCGAGCACGATGACGATGCGCTTCCAGAGCTTCTGGCTCTCGAAGGTGCGCAGGCGGTCCTCGGGCAGGATCGCCTCGCGGCTCTTGCCCTCTTCGAGCATCTTGACGAAGCCCCCGAACGGCAGGAGGCCCACGCAGTATTCGGTCTCGCGGCCGCGGATCTTCACGAGCTTCGGGCCGAACCCCACGGAGAAGGTGAGCACCTTCACGCCGAAGATCTTGGCAAACGCGAAATGCCCCGCTTCATGGATGAAGATGAGCACGCTCACGAAGACGACGAAGTAGAGCAGGTCCAACGGCTACCCGTTCGAGACCTGGGTCGTCGTGCGGCCCGGGACGATCCCACCAGGGAAGGGCGCCGAGCGCCGCTGGGTGCCGCGGAGGAACGCGCGCGATGGCTCGCGGGACGCCTCCTCCACCGCGACCCCCAACGGCTGGACGATGAGGAAGAACGCGAGGAGCCCGACCCCGCCCGCGGTGCTGAGCGCGCCGAAATGCGGCGGCCAGAGCGCCACCGCCGTGAGGCCGGCGCACACGGCGAGCTCGCCGGCGGCGAAGAGCCAATGCGCGGCCCGGCGACGCGCGAGGAAGGCCGCGGGGGACGTGCCGGAGAGGAACGTGAGGGTCGTGGCCTCGCCCTCGCCAGACGTCAAGAGGTAGACGCGATCGCCCGGGAGCACGCGCGTGACCACGTCGCGCGGGGAGCCCTTCGAGCGGGCATCCTTGTAGAGTGCATCAAACTCGGCGTCGCCGGCGAGCAGGGCGGCGCGCGCCTGCTTCGCCCCGTCGGGCCAGACCTCGAGGTCGAGCTGCGCGGGGAGGCGAGTCGCGGCCCCGTCGATCTCCACCTCGCCGCCGAACACCTCTCCTCGGTACCCCTTGTCCGAGAACGCGAGCGCGGGCGGGTCGGCGTCGAGGGCGCGGGCGAGCTGCTGCACCCGGTGCTCCGCGAAGGCGCCCCCTGGCCCGTCACCCTTCGTGACGGTGCCTACCCGCAGGCCGGCGAGGGCGCGGGCGCGCCGCCCGAGCGCGCGGGCCGTGTTGACGGAGGCGAGCGCGCAGAGCAACGCGGCGACCCACACGGCGAAGAGCGCCACGCACCCGAGCGCGAAATAGGGGACGGGGCCGAGCATGTTACACCGCGGTCCCGGCGGCCTCGATCTCGGCGCGGCGCACCTCGCGCGGCGCGAGATCGGTCGCGGCGGCGCTCGCCTCGGCCACGGCCACGGCCCGCGGCGCGGGGCGCGAGAAGCGGAAGAGGTAGGTTCGCGCGAGGTAGCCGATCATGCTGGGCTCGTTCAGCGATGGATCGATGCGCGCGACGACCTCCTTCTCGTGCCACTCCCACAGGAGCGACCAGTGCAGCCCCGCGCGGTTGTGGTGGATCGTGTGGAGGCCGTTGTTGCACATCACCCAGTTGAAGGCGCGGCCGACGAAGTTGCGCGAGTGGTTCCACTCGCTCGTGACGTCGCAGCCGTCGTGCTGGATGAGGTTGATGCGGAGGATCCCGCGGGCGCCCCA
>CAZHGG010000780.1:0-3572 GCA_964531755.1 uncultured Polyangiaceae bacterium | reverse complement strand
GAGCCCGCGGGCGAGGCGAAGGCGCCGCGTCCGCTGCGGGCGTTCGCCTGCGCCGCGAGCCGCCGCTCCGCCGGCGTCGCGTGGTCGCGGTCCCACGCGAGCACCTTCGGCGTCATGAGCCTGTGCCACAGGGGCGGCACGAGCGCGATCACGATGGTGGTGAGGTACCCGTGGATCATCATCGGCGCGTCGGGGTAGGGGCGCAGCTCGTGGTACGGCACCTCGCCGGCGGCGTGGTGGTGCGAGTGCCGGGTGAGGTTGAACATGCTCCACGAGCTCACGAGGCGGTTCGTGTTCCACGAGTGGCGCGGCGCGACGGGCGTGCTCGGGTCGCGGACCATGCCGTAGTGTTCCATGTAGTTTACAATCTCCAGCAGCGCCTTGCCCCAGAGCGCGCACGCCGCGAAGAAGAGCGCCGCCCGCGGCCCGCCGAGCGCCCAGGCCGCCACGACCAGCGCGGCGCTCATGGCGTGTCCGCGCAGGAAGGCGTTGTGCCAGCCGAACCGCGCGAGCTTCCGCTTCTTCAGCCGCCCGGCCTCGATGTTCCACGCGCTCACGTTGCCCTTCACGGTGGAGGCGAGGATGTGAAAGTACACGCTGCGGCCGCGCGGCGCCGTCGCGGGATCGTGGGCCGTCGACACGTAGCGGTGGTGGCCGTACACGTGCTCGATGGCGAAGCTCGTGTCGAAGCTGAAGGCGAGCAGCCAGCGCCCGATCGCCATGGAGGCGCGGTCCCACGTGCGGTGCGTGAGCTCGTGCGCGGGGATGGTGCCGATCATGCCGATCATGAGCCCGGTGAGCACCACGGCCGAGACGTGGTGTCCGAGCGTCGTCGCGTCGCGCGCGGCCAGGAAGTCGTGGCCGGTGCGCCGCCCGAGCCAGGCCCCGTAGCCGAGCGGATCGCCCGGCGACACGCTCCACACCGCGGTGAACACCACGAGCGCGAGCAGGGGCAGCGCGAGCCAGAGCTGCGCGGTGAGCGCCCGGGTGTGACGAAGCTTCGGCGTCGACGTGTCGTCACCCGCCAGCGCGTCGCCCAGCACGTAGAGCGCGAGCACGCCGACGAGCCCCGCCGTGACGCCGCGTCCCCCCGCGAGCAGCGACGCCGTCGCCGCGAGCCCGACCAGGTGAAAGAGCGAGAACTTGAGCGTGTGCAGGGCCTCCAAGGCCCACGGCAGCCGCGCGGCCTCGGCGGCCTCCCCGGCGCTCGCGGGCACGTCCGCTCGCGTCGTGAAGCGATCGGCGTGGATGTCCTCGCGCGCCACGCTGGCGCCGAGGAGCGCGGGGATGGCGGCGTCGATCATCGCCGGTGGCCCGCAGAGGTACGCCTGGGCCCCCGCCGCGCTTGCGGGGAGGTGCTCTGTGACGAGGCCGCGCTCGCCCGTCCACCCGTCGCCCTCGCGCGCGTCGGAGAGCACGGGCACCACGCGGAGGCCGCCGGGGAGCGCGCGGCCGAGCGCCTCGAGCTCGTCCACGCAGTAGAGGTCCCGCGCCTCGCGCGCGCCGAAATACAGGGTGAAAGGGCGCGTCTCGCGGTCGAGGGCCGCCTGCTTCAGCAGCGCGAGCAGCGGCCCGAGCCCGCTCCCGCCGGCCACGAGCACGAGGGGCCCGCACCCCGGGCGCAGCGCAAGGTCGCCGGCGACCCCGGAGAGCTCGACCTCGCGCCCGAGGAGCGCGGCGTCCTCCGCGTCCACGAGGTGCGGCGAGAGCTGCCCGCCGGGCACCTTGCGCACGATGAACGAGACCTCGTGGTCGTCCGCGGGCGGGGCGGCGAACGAGTAGCAGCGGGTCACTCCCGGCACGCCGTCGAGCGCGAGGCTCACGAACTGGCCCGCGCGGAACGCGAGCGCGTGGTCGAGCGCGACCCGCACGCGCACGATGTCGTGGGTGAGCCGCTCGCGCGCCGTGATCTTCCCGCGCACGCGCCGCTGGTCGCGCGCGGCGCTGGAGCGCGCGCCCCCCGCGGCGTCGGCGCGGGGAACGATGCGGACGTCGGTGCGGGGCACGCTCTGGCAGGCGAGGATGGTGCGCTCGTCGAGCTCCTCCTGCGTGAGCAGGTAGCCGGTCTCGGTGAGCTCGCGCACCTCGCCCTCGGCGAGGCGGCACTTGCACGCCCCGCAGCCGCCGACGCGGCAGCCGCTCGGCAGGTCGATGCCGGCGCGGAGGGCCGCCTGGAGCACCGTCTCGTTGGGCTCGGCCACCACCTCGCGGTCGTGGATGCGCACGGTCGGGAGCCGTCTGTTCGCGGTCAGCGTTGCCATCTCGCGCTCCTGCGGGGGGAGAGGTTCGTGGGGGACACGCAGAGCCTACGGCGCGGCCCGGGGTGGCGGGAGGTTCGCCCTTGACAACGAGGGGTCATTTCTCGCCAAACTAGGCGCGTGCGGGACGAAGGGCTGCGGCTGCCCATCCACTACGTGCGGCACATCCGCGACCAGGTGCGCAGCCTGGGGGGAGACGTGGGGCGCTGGCTCGGCGAGTGCGGCCTCTCGGAGGCGGCGCTCGAGGGCCCGTCGATCGGGCTCGGCTACGACGGCTTCGAGCGCCTCGTCGTCGGCGCCATCGCCGCGACCGGCGAGCCCGCGCTCGGGCTCTTCGTCGGGCAGCGCCTCGTGGCGACGGCCCACGGGATGCTCGGGTACGCGGCCATGAGCGCCGGCACGATCCGCGAGGCCCTCGCGGTGCTCGAGCGCTACTCGGGCGTGCGCACCTCGTTGCTCGCCATCTCCACGTCGACCGCGCGCGGCGCGGTGCGCGTGCGCTTCGCCGAGGCGCGCCCGCTCGGCGCCGCGCGCCGCGCCGTGCTCGAGGCCGTCGTGCTCAGCATTCGGAACGTGCTCGCCGTGGTCTCGCTGGGCGCGTGCCCGGTCACCGAGGTCGCGTTCCCCTTCGAGGCGCCGGCGTACGCGCCCCTCGCCCGCGAGCTCTTCGGGTGCGAGGTGCGCTACGGCCGCGCGTGGGCCGGCCTCGTGCTCCCCGCCGACGCGGTGGACGCGCGCCTCACCATGGCCGACCCGGAGGCCTTCGCCGAGGCCGCGCGCATCTGCCAGCGCGAGCTCGACAAGCTGGTCGCCGACGAGTCGACGAGCGCCCGCGTGCGGCGCGCGCTCTTCGACAAGCAGGCCGAGTTCCCATCGCTCGCGCTCGTCGCGCGGCGGCTCCACACGACGCCGCGCACGCTCCACCGTCGCCTCGTGGAGGAGGGCACGTCGTACCGCGCGCTGCTCGAGGAGGTGCGGCACGCGCTCGCGCTCGAGCAGGTGCGCTCGGGCCGCGCCTCGATGCAGGAGATCGCCTTCTCGCTCGGGTACTCCGACCTCGCGAATTTCCGCCGTGCCTTCAAGCGGTGGGAGGCGGCGCCGCCGTCGCAGGTCCGCGCCGCCGCGCGCGCGCCCGCGGGGCCCGCCCGCCGTGGCGAAGCCTGAGCTCAGCGAAACTGCGGCGCCGCGCGCACGGCCTCGAGCGCGGCCTCCCGGGCCTCGGGCGGCACGTCGGCGGGGAAGGGCGCCCCCGAGCGCGACAGGCGCAGGAGCCAGCGCGCGTCGAGGGGCGTCGCGAGGTCGCGCGGGTCGACC
>CAZHGG010000779.1:0-3575 GCA_964531755.1 uncultured Polyangiaceae bacterium | reverse complement strand
CGGCCGGAGGGGCCGACGCGTCCGCGCGCGGGCCGTGGGGGCTCGGCTCGTCGAGCAGCTCCTTCAGCCGCTTCTGCCGCGCCGCCTCGTCCAGTCCGGTCCCGAGCTTGGTGGCGTCGACCGTCAGGAGCGGGAGCTGCCCGTTGCCCGCGTTGTACACCGGGAGCTGCCCGTTCCAGCGCTCGAGCCCCCGGTACTGGAGGACCGTGGGGGAGACGCTTAGTCTGATGATTTCATTCGCTTTGGCCTCGGCGCGGGCGCGAATGAGCAGCGCGTCCGCCTCGCCCTGGGCCTTCTGCCTCATCGCCTCGGCGCCGCCGGTGGCCTGCGTCACCGCCTGGTCCGCCTCTGCCCGCACCTGCCTCACGCGGTTCTCACTCTGGATCGCGTTCTGCGTGGCCTCCATCGCGCGGTTGATCGCCTGCGCCACGTTCTCCGGCAGGCGCAGCGCGCCGTTGATGGTGAGCTGGTCGATGATGACGCCGTCCTTGCCGAGGGCGTCGTGCACGTGCTTCTGCACGTCGGCGAGCACCTTCGACTTGCCCGGCCCGTAGATCGACTGCACCGGCATGGTGGAGCCGACCTCGTTGAAGGCCTCTCGCACGACGTTGCGCATGTAGCCGTTCGCCAGCGCTACCATGTCGTTCTGGCGGAACCGCGCGTAGAGCTTCGGGGCGAGCGTGGGATCGATGTGGAACGACAGGCCGATGTCGGCGTTGACGTTCACGCCCTCGGCCGATGAGAAGGTGATGCTGTCGTCGTGCGGGGAGCCCTCGTTCTTGCTCGCCGTCCAGATGACGTTCTGCACGCTCGTCGGGAAGATGACGATCTGCTCGAACATGGGGTTGTAGAACACCCAGCCCGTCCGCAGCTCCATGTCCTGCACGCCGCGCGAGTTGCCGGCCAGCTTCACCCGAATGCCCACGTGGCCGGCGTCGATGCGCTTGGTCATCGAGCAGCCGAGGAAGCTCACCACGACGAGCAGGCCCACGAACATGACCACGCGCCTCAGCGCCGAGCCAGACTCGCCAAACTGTACCTTCGCCACGTCTCGCGCTCCTTGCACGTCGCGCCCCTCGCCCGGCGCGCTGCCCGCCGCCCCCCGTCGCGCCGCGACCGCGCGCGACAGGCGCGGACTACGCTAGTCCTCCTCCGCGCGCGCGTCGACGGTTGCCACGTTTGCCGCGCGCCGCGCCGCCGCCGTTGCGGTGAGCGGCGGGGTGTCATAAGAGCGACCCGGCATGGTCCAGCCCGCGCTCCTGGCTCTCGTCGTGCTCGTCGTCGGGCTCGCCAGCTTCTTCGGCTTTCAGCCCGCGCGCGCGGGCCAGCCGAGCTTCTTTCTGCTGCTCGGAGCGCCCAACCTCGCGCTCGCGCTCTTCGGACTCTGGCGCGCCCGGCGCGACGGTGTGCTCGCGTCCTGGTTCTCCGTGCGCGGCGGGGACTTCTCGATCGGCTTCGCCACGGCCGGCGCCACGTTCGGGGCGGCCTGGGGCTTCGCGAAGGCCTTCATCCCGCCCGGGTCTCCCCGCGAGGCGTGGCTCGCGCGCATCTACCTGCAGGTGGGCGATCCCGCCGTGATCCGCGCACACGTTGCGCCCTCCGTGCTCGCGCTCGTCGCGATCGCAGCCTGCGAGGAGATCGTCTGGCGCGGCCTCGTCGTCGCGCGCCGCGAGGAGCGCGTGGGCTCCCGGCGCGCGTGGCTCTACTCGACCGTCCTCTACGGCCTGGCGCACGTGCCCGCGGCCTTCGCCTTGCGTGACGTGGCGGCCGGCCCCAACCCGCTCCTGCCCGTGGCGGCGCTCGGGTGCGGCCTCGTGTGGAGCTTCCTCGGCCGTCGGCTCGGCCGCCTCACGCCGGGCATCTTCGCGCACGGCCTCTTCCTGTGGGCGATCGTGGTCATGTTCCGCCTCTGGGGGCCGTCCATTTAGCGTCCCGCTGCCCGGCCCTCGCCTGCGGCGAGGGCTCGCCATCGATCGGCGTTCGCCCCTTTGGGGCTCAGTCCAGTTCGGTGGTTCCATTCCACCCGCCCGCGGTATTACAACGGAGCACATGAAGTTTCGCTGCGAACACCGCTTCCCCGGCATCACCCTCGCGCAGTACGAGAAGATGTACTTCGACGAGGCCTTCAACACGGAGCTCTGCAAGGTGCTCGGCCTCACCCGGTCGGTCGTGTCGTACGACCTGACCGACACGAAGGTGAAGCGCGTCGTGAAGGTCGCGCCGAACCGGGAGATCCCCGCGCCCGCGGCGAAGGTCCTCGGCTCCGCGAAGATCGAGTACACCGAGACCATCGAGTATGTGTTCGGGTCGGGGCGCGCCGACTGGTTCACGGTGTCGAGCGTCATGACCGACAAGGTCGACTCGCGCGGCACCGTCCGGTTCGCGGAGCGCGACGGCGCGGTCGTGCGGTCGGTCGACGGCGATGTCACGGTGAAGATCACCCTCCTCGGCGGGACGGTCGAGAAGTTCATCGTCTCCGATGTCGAGCGCAGCTACGAGAAGGCCGCCGAGTTCACCCGCGACTGGCTCGCGAAGCACCCGCCGGCCTGACCCGCCTCAGTAGGCGCGCGGCGGAAAGATCACGTTCGGATCGGCGCCGACCGTGACCCGCGTGCGGCCCATGGGCAGCTCGCGCGGGTCGGGGTCCACGACGAGCGCGCTGTCGATGTCGTAGGTGCCTGGCTTGTTCATCACGCACGTCACGGGGATCCGCTCGAAGTGCGACTCCCCTGGGGCGAGCGCCAGGGGCGCCTTCAGCGACACTGGCTCGTCCATGCACGGCAGCGGCGTGCCCACGCGGGTGACCCGGAAGAGCACGCGCGCGCCCCGCAGCGGCAGCGGCCGGGGGCCCCCGTTCACCAGCGCGATCACCACCGCGTAGCCCCCACGGGCGAAGCCCTCCGCGGACAGCGGCCGCGCGTTCTTGTCCCCGGCCGTCATCGCCCACAGCCCGGGGACGCCGGGGTGCTGCTGCGGGGCGCGACCCCCACGGGGCTCCACGTCGATGGGCAGCTCGGGGAGCGCGATGGGGGCGCCGCCCCCGAGGGTGAGCTGGACGCCGATGGTGTACCGCCCGGGCAGCGTGAGCTGGCAGTCGAGGTCTCGCTCGAAGACGTGCCCCTCGAACGGGAGCAGGCGGCTCGGCTCTCGCTCGCCGCCGGCGGCGCCGACGAGCGGACGGCACGGGAACGGGACGCCCTCGCGCCGCGCCGAGAACGTCACGCGCAGCTCGCCGAGCTCCACGTAGCCGTGGGTCGTGTTCTGGAGCGAGATCCCCACGTGGTGGCCGGCGACCCCGAGCGCGCTGACCCGATAGGGCAGCGACGTCTCCGAGACCACCCGCACCCACACGCCGGGCCGCCCAGGGAGCGGTCCGCCGGCGCTCGGGCGGGCTGCGGCGGGCGGGCGCGCGGGGGCCGGGGGGAGAGACGCGACCGGCGGGGCGACCGCGGGCGAGGGCGCGCAGCCCGCTCTCGCCCGCGACCGGCCCCAAGGCCCCCCGGGGGGCCCCGCGCGCGCGAGGACGCGCACCCCGCCGGGGGGGGGGTGTAGCGCGCGGGGGGGGCCGTCACCGG
>CAZHGG010000778.1:0-3575 GCA_964531755.1 uncultured Polyangiaceae bacterium | reverse complement strand
AGGCGGTCGAGCTGCACGAGCTCGCGCGCGCTCCGGACGAGCGCCTGGCGCGCGGCCTCGCCGTCGGAGAACCGCGCGCGAAGCGACGTTCGGGCTACGTAGCCGTGGGCGGACAGCTCGAGTGTCCCGCGCCCGTCGAACGCGCGGGGGGGGAGCTGTTCGAGGTTGAGCGAGCGCAGCGTGGCCCGCCCCGTGTGCGCGGGCCAGATGAACCCCGTGGGGACCTGGGGCGACGGGAGCGCCGGCTGGGCCGTCGGTCCTCCCGCGCCGACCGCGGGCGCGGGATCCGGGCGGAGCTCGGCGAGCGCGGCCTCGGCCTGGGCCCGCGCGGCGACGTCGGAGGCGATCGCGGCGCGCGCCTCCTCGAAGAGCATCGCCGCGTACGCCTCCTCGAGCGCCATCTCCGCGGCCCACTCCGGCTCGATCTGCTCTCGCGCGAGCTGCGCGAGGACGGTCGCGGCGGACTCCGCGCGCTGGACTGGCAGGCGCAGCGTCTCCGACGCGACGCGGGCCTGCACGACGCGCGCGACCGAGCGCACCGCCATCACGTAGGTGTCGACCACCCCGACCCCCTCGGTCGCGATGGCCTCCACGACCTCGCACTCCTCGCGGCCGAGTGCCTTCAGCAGAGCCGCGCCGCCCAACGCCCCGAGCTGATCCTGCTTGTTTGCCTGGACGACGATGGGGGCCGTGGCCGGCACGAGGCCGTCGTAGAGCTCGAGGCCCGCGCGCGACGCGGCGACCGACCCGGGGTGGCTGTCGCACACGTAGACGACGACGTCGGCTGTCGCCAGCAGTCGAGCCCGGCGCCGCGTCAGCACGAGCTGGCCAGGCACCGTGATGAGCTGGCAGAGGAGAGGGTACCCGCAGACGAGTCCTGCCGGGATCTGCATCCAGTCAAAGAGGAGCGTGCGGCCGTGGAGCTCCGACGGCGTGTAGACGTCGATGCCCCTCCGCGCCGCGAAGAGGCCGCAGAGCTGCCGCAAATTGGTCGTCTTCCCTGCACACGCCACGCCGTCGTACACGACACGGACGACCAGCCGCTGTTCGTGGGGGTCGTAGATCGCCATCGCTCAGCCTCTAATCCTGCGCCGCGTGCGCGGCGGACGCGGTCGCGCCGGGTCTCGATTCGGTCGTCAGGTGAACCAGCCCCGCTTGGGCTTGTTCAGCTCCTCGACAAGCTCGGTCACCCGGGACTGCGTGGCCCGGTGGCTCAGCTCGGTCGCCGCAAAGCCCGCGCTGAGCGACGCCGAAATCTCGCGGAGCGCAGCCGCCGTCGCCTCCGCGCGCTCGGCGGCGGCGGCGAGCGCGCCGTCGATGCGAGGCGAGAGGGCTTGCAGCTCGCCGGACCCCGCGGTGAGCTGGGCGGCAACTCCGGCGAGGCCCTTCACGACGGTGTCGACCCTCGCCAAGACATCTCCCAGCCCGGCGCGGTGGTCCACGCTCACGTCGACAGAGACCTGGGCGACCGCCTTCCCGAGCGTGTGCGCGACGGCGGCGAGCTGCTCGCGATGCGCCCGTGCGCGGTCGTCGAGCGCTCCAACAAGCGCGGGAGTTGCGGCGGACAGGGCCGCGCTGTTCGCCCGCGCGGCGTCACGGACGGCTGCCTCGACGCCCTGGACCAGCGACAACGCGCGCTCGTGGTCGGCGTGGCTGCGCTCCGCCGCGCGCTCGACCGCGCGCTCAAGCACGGCGTGCGTCGCGGCGAGGTGCTCCTGGCCGCCGTGGGCCGCCGCGTTGACGACCGAGGCGAGCTGCTCGGCGACGGCGGACAGGTGCGCGCGCTCGGCCTCCCGCGCCGCCTCCAGCGCGGCGAGGCGAGCCACGATGGCCGCCGTGCGCGCCTCCTCGGCGGCGCCGGCCTTCTCGAGGGCCTCCGTGAGCCGAGCCGTCAGGTCCTC
Organism: uncultured Polyangiaceae bacterium; assembly: GCA_964531755.1. Lineage (GTDB taxonomy): Bacteria > Myxococcota_A > Polyangia > Polyangiales > Polyangiaceae > JAAFHV01. Next base: position 1,674 of record CAZHGG010000778.1, on the reverse strand, counting down.
GCGCACGCGGGAGACGCTCGCGGCCACGACGGAGAGATCCTCCTTCGAGGCGCGCTCCGCGGTGGAGGTGGTCACGTCCTCGAGCGACGCCGCGATCTCGCGTAGCCGGTCGTCGATCGCCCGCTGCGACGCGGAGCGCGACGCCGCAGACGCCTCGAGCGCTGCGTCGACCCGCATCACCTGGAGCGCGACGCGCGAGATCGCGTCTTCGAAGCGATCGTTGACCCGCGCCGCCATCGCGTCCCCCTGCTCGCGCGCCGTGTCGCGGAGGATCTGTCGGAGCGCCGAGAGCAGCGGGTGGCCCCCATCGGTCGCCGGCGCCCCGGGCGCGCGCCCGCCCGGCCTCACCGTGTCCGGCGGGGGCTCGATGGCGCTCTCCTCGTTCATCGCGGCGAGGATGTCGGACACCGCTGACTCCAGAGTCTCAACGACGCCCTGCCCCGACAGCGCGGACGCGCGGACGTGCGGGACGTCGCGAGCCTCGAGCTGATCGAGCACGGCAGCCACGCCGAGCGCGTCGGGGACGTCGGACTTGTTCACCTGAACGATCAGCGACACGCGCCGCTGGCCGGCCTCGATCGCCCTCCGCAGCGCGGCCAAGCACTCCCGGTTGCGCTCCCCTGCCGCGGGCTCGGCGTCAGCGACGAGCACGACGGCGTCGACGTCGCGCAGCATGTCCACGAGTCGTTCGTCCGTGTAGGCACCTCGCTGCGCGACGACCCTCACGGAGACCTCGCAGTCGCGAAAGCGCTTGTTGTCGGCAGGCTGCCAGGACAGGGAGAGGGCGTCGCCCGCGTTGGTGATCTGGGCCTGTGCGCCCAAGGATCGCCGAAGCTGCTCCAGGTTCGTCGCCTTGCCGCTCGCCGCGGGCCCTACATAGGCCACCTTCGCCTCAATTCTGCGGTCGCGTAGGTTGAGATAGGCCATAGCGTCGGCTCAACCCGATGCAACGCCCGCACCAGCCAGGCATTTTCCCCGTTATCAAGCTCGCGAGACGCGAGCTGATCCCATTCATGGACGAGGCCGTCCAATCGTTGGACCGGGGCGGGGCGAGTCCACGCGATGGACGGGGGGACCGACCCCGGCGGGCCTGACGACCGCTCGCGGGGCCGCCCGAGCACCGCAGGGTGCCGTGGCACGCGTCTTGCTGCGAGGGCACCCATGGGTAGCCCGCTCGATGGAAAACGCATCGTGCTCGTCGACGACGAGGAGGCGCTGGCGTGGTCCCTCGGGAGCCGGCTGCTCAAGGCCTATCCTACGGCGAAGATCGTGACTGCCCACGACGGCGAGACGGCCCTCGAGCATATCTTCGAAGCCGAGACCGATCTGTTGATAGCCGACATTCGAATGCCAGGGATGAATGGGATCGATCTCGTCTTGTCGGCGCGCGCGCGCCAGCGCGAGCTGCCCGTCATCGTGATGACCGCGTTCAAGTCCATCGACATGACCCGGCTCGACGGGGGCCCGTTCACCGGCTTTCTGGAGAAGCCCTTCGAGTTCGAGGCGCTCCGCGCGCTGGTCGGGGAGGCGCTCGCGCCGCCCAAGGTGGGCTTCTCGGGCGCCATCAACGTGCAGACCCTCCCGGACATCGTGCAGCTCTACGTGCTCTCGAGCGCCACCGGCGTGCTGTCCGTTCGCCACAAGAGCGGAGAGGGGCACTTGTACTTCGAGCAG
>CAZHGG010000777.1:0-3582 GCA_964531755.1 uncultured Polyangiaceae bacterium | reverse complement strand
GCACGTTGAGGTAGATCTGACCTTTGCCGCCTGGCTTGGCGACGACCTTGTCCGCCGGGAACTCGAGGCGCGCCTCGCCGGTGGCCGACGCGTAGGTCGAGCGGCTGAGGTACTCGATGCGCGCGCCGGGGGCCGTCTTCACCTCGAAGGTCATGGTGGCCTGCCCGTAGGTGGGTGCCCGCTCGTGGAAGGAGACGACCTCCACCTTCGCGGGCTTCTTGCAGGCGACCACTGAGGCGCACACGACGAGGAGGGCACACCAGGTGACGCTACGGCGCATCGGCCTAGCGTACACGGCCGCGCGCACCTGGGAAGCGCCGGTCGATTCACTGGTGTCGGGCTTGGGCTTGCCAGTCGCGGAGCCGTGGACTATCCAAACCTCATGCGTAACCTCTTCGCCTTCTTCGCCACTGCCAGCCTCGCGCTCGCCTGCTCTTCCACGACCACGCCGAGCGGCACCGACGGCGGGGCCGCGCCCACCGGGACCGCCACCGGCGGCACGACGCCCTGCGGGTCCCAGACCTGCCAGCCGGGCTCGTACTGCTTCAACGGGGCGTGCGTGCCCGGGTGCCTCTCGGTCTCGAACTGCACGTCCGCCGAGGAGTGCGACAAGTCCTCCGGGGACGTGGGCTCGTGCAAGGCGAAGACCACCTCGCCCGAGGCGGGGCCGCCGCCGGCCGGCGCCGACTGCGAGACCTTCTGCAAGAAGTACGAGGGCTGCGACCCCACGGGGTGGAACACCCTGCTCGGCCAGTGCAAGACCGCGAAGGGCCGCACCTGCGTCTGCACCGACGTGTGCGGCGTGCTCACGAGCGGGTGCATCTCGTGCTTCAACGCCGCCGCGACCTGCGGCGACGCCAACAAGAACTGCTCGAGCGCCTGCAAGTAGCGCCCGGTCGCGTCGGTCGCGTCCCGGGCGCGGCGAGCGGCAGCGGGGCCACCGCGCCCTGCTACGCTGGTGGGGTGGTGCGCCACCTCCTCTTCGTGTGCGGGAAGAACCGCCTCCGCAGCCCGACCGCGGAGGCGCTCTTCTCCACGTGGCCGGGCGTCGAGGTGGCCTCGGCGGGGCTCAGCCGCGACGCCGACTCGCCCGTCACTCCCGAGCTGCTCCACTGGGCCGACAGCGTGTTCGTGATGGAGCGCGCGCACCGCAAGCGGCTCTCGTCGCTGTTTCAAGCCCACCTGCGCGACAAGCGGATCGTGTGCCTCGGCATCCGCGACGAATACGACTTCATGGAGCCCGCGCTCGTCAGGCTGCTCGAGGCCCGCGTCACGCCGCACCTGCCGCCGCGCTGAGCTTGGCGAGCGCGGGATTGTTCGCAGCGAGGTGATCCGTTTGTCTCGCGGCCCGCACAGGGAGGGGACAGGGGAGTGACTCCACACTCGCCGAGGACGGAGCACTCCATGAACTCACGCGCGGCCAAGAAGCTGGGGCTCTTCATTGCCTGCCTCGCGGTCACCCTCACGGCGACCGGCTGTGACGGGGAGGACGACCGCGACACGGCCCCCATCGCCGTGCTCGCGCTGCCGCTCGAGGTCGCCGAGCCGGGCGACAACCCGAGCAGCCCCGCGAAGGTGGAGCTCGGTCGACTCCTGTTTTGGGACCCGGTGCTGTCGGGCGACCGCACGACCGCGTGCGCCACGTGCCACCACCCCGATTTCGGTTACGCCGATGGCCGCGCGCTCTCGGTGGGTGTCGGCGGCGCGGGGCTCGGCCCGGGCCGGCGCCCCTCGGGGCCGCCCCACGTCACGAACCGAAACGCGCCGACCGTGCTGAACACCGCCTTCAACGGCCTCACGCGGGGCGGCGCGGCGGACCCGAGCGCCGCGCCCATGTTCTGGGACAGCCGCGCGAAGTCCCTCGAGCGTCAGGCGCGCGGGCCGCTGGTCGCGCTCCACGAGATGCGCGGCCCCGTGCTGGACGAGGCGCAGGTGATGCCGGAGCTCGTGTCTCGACTCCAGCAGATCCCCGAGTACGTCTCGCGCTTCCAGGCGTCGTTTGGCGACGAACCCATCGGCGAGCGGTCGATCCTCCGCGCCATCGCGGCGTTCGAGCGCACGCTGGTGTCGCGCGCGAGCTCGTACGACCGCTACCAGCGCGGCGAGGTGGGCGCGCTCTCGGTCTCGGCCCAGCGCGGGATCGCCGCCTTCAACCGGAGCGGGTGCGATCATTGCCACTCGGGGCCGATGTTCTCCGACTACGCGCTCCACCGCATCGGCGCCCCCGACGTGCCCGGCGCGGCGCCCGACCAGGGCGGCGGCGGGAGGGCCTTCCGGACCCCCTCGCTCCGCAACGTCACCCGCACGGCGCCGTACATGCACTCGGGGGCCTTCGTCACGCTCGACCAGGTGTTCAACTTCTACGATCGCGCCGACCGTCGGCTCGACCCCCAGCTCGACGACGTGCGCGGCCCCGACCGCGGCGACGCGGCCGACGTGAAGGCGCTGCTCGCCGCGCTGAGCGATGGCACCTTCGACGCACGGGTCCCCACCGAGGTGCCGAGCGGCCTGCCGCCGGGCGGCGCGCTGCGCTGACGGCGGAACCCAGCTCCGCCGATCCTGAAGCGTCCGCGGGCTCGCTTCAAGGGAGCGCCGCGCTGGCGCGGAACACCCGCGCCAGGGGACCAAGTCAGGTGGCGTCCTCCGCGGCCTCTTGGGCGCCAAGCGGGCGCGGCCGCCGCGTCTTGCTACGCTGCCCCAATGGTGCGCCGCGCGGTCTGCTTCGACCTCATGGATACCGTCCTCCGCGACCCCTACAAGGAGGCACTCACCGCCGCGACGGGCCTGTCCCTGAAGGAGCTCGCCGCGGCCCGGGACAAGGAGACGTGGCCCCTGTTCGAGATCGGGGCGATCGACGAGGCCACCTTCACGCGGCGGTACTTCCCTCCGGCGTCGGGGCGCAGGTTCGACCTCGACGCGTTCCACCGCGCGCGCCGCGCGGGGTACGCGTTCCTCCCTGGGATCGAGGCGCTCCTCGACGAGCTGCGCGCGGGCGGGGTCGCGCTCTACGTCGCGAGCAACTACCCCATTTGGATCGAGGAGGTGCGGGCCACGTTCGCCCTCGACGAGCGGTTCGACGACGTCATCGCGAGCCACCACCTGCGGTGCCGGAAGCCCTCCCCCGAGTTCTTCGAGGGCCTCTTCGCCCGCGTGAAGGAGCCGCGCGAGGTCGGGCTGTTCGTGGACGACCGGCGAGAGAACTGCGACGCAGCGGCGAACGCGGGGATGCCCGCGCACGTGTTCACTTCGACCGAGTCGCTCCGCGCGCGGCTCGTGAGCGACGGCTTCCTGGGCTGAGGGCGGGACCGCGCGGTCACAGCCGGTCGAACGCGAAGCGCAGGTCGTCGCCCGCGCTCTCCGGCCGGGGGAGGCTCCGGACGTTCGCCGCGAGCCCCGAGAGGGTGGAGGCGACCAGCTCCGAGATCCACAAGACCTCCTCCTCGCGTGCCGTCGGTGCGCCCGCGCCGCCGAGGCGCACCTCGAGGACGGCGCCGCCGTCCACCTCCTCGAGGACGATCGACTCGCACATGCCCGCGGCCCTGAGGCTCGCCTCGAGCCACGCCCGCGCAGCGTCGACGGTGC
>CAZHGG010000776.1:0-3588 GCA_964531755.1 uncultured Polyangiaceae bacterium | reverse complement strand
GGCCCGCCGCGCGCTCGGCTCGCCGGGCGACGACACGGACGACGCCGACCCCCGCAGCGCCGGCGCCGCGCCCATCCCCAAAGCGGACGCCCACAAGGGCCCGGAAGAGTTCAGGAAGCGCGTGCTGCGGGGGCTCGGCCAGCCGGCCGCTGGCCGCCAGCGGGACGCTGTGACACGGTACGCCGAGGGCCTCCTCCGATGACCTTCGCCCAGCGGCTCTTCCTCTTCGCCCTCGTCGTCGCCGCGGCCGCGCTGAGCCTCGGCGGTCGGGGCGTGCGCGCGCAGGCGCCCTCGCCTCGCTCGCCGACGTCGCTCGCCACCCAGTCCCAGCTCTCCCAGGCGCGGACCGCGCTCGAGCTCACGACGCGGCTCGACCTCGACCTCGCCGCGAAGGAGCTCGAGGGCGCGGATCTCGAGATCCCCGAGGTGGCGGCGGCCAAGGCGCGGCTTGCGGTGTTCACCGGCGACTGCGATCAGGCCACGACGCTGCTCGCGCGGCGCGACCTGCAGGCGGACGACAACGCTCGCTCCCTCGCCGACGTGGCGCGCGGGTGCGCGCGGGTCACGGCCGGCGTGGTGGTGCTCACCGACGCGGCGCGCGGCGTCGAGGTGAAGTTCCAGGACGAGCACGACGCCGCGCTCTTCCCGGCCCTCGTCGACACGATCGACCGCGCCCGCGCGATGCTGACGGCGGACCTCGGCGTCGACTGGCCGCGCCCGACCCGCTTCGTGGTGGTGCGGGACCACCTGTCGCTCTCGGCGATGACCGGGCTGCCCTACGAGGCGGCGCGCACCACAGGGACCGTCGCCGTCGCGAAGTGGGGGAAGGTGACGCTCCTCACGCCGCGGGCCGCGCGACACGGCTACCCCTGGCGCGACACGGTGGCCCACGAGCTCACGCACCTGGCGATCACCCGCGCCTCCGCCGATCGCGCCCCCCTGTGGCTCCAGGAGGGGCTCGCGAAGCGACAGGAGGTGCGATGGCGCGCCCCGTCCTCCTTCGACGATCGTCCGCCCGCGGACGCCATCGTGGCGCGCGGCATCGCCCGCCAGCTCGACCTGCCGCTCGACAAGCTTGGGCCGAGCATCGCGATGCTCCCGAGCGCCGAGGCCGCCCAGGTCGCTTTCGCGGAAGTGACCAGCTTCGTTCGCTATTTCGCCTCTCGAGGCGAGAAGGACACCTTGCCCAAGGTGCTGCTCGCGCTGAAGAACGGCCAGTCTGTGGACGACGCGCTGAAGTTCGTGACCCAGCGTGACCTGCCGGCGTGGGACGCAGAGTGGCGCGCGCAGCTCCCGAGGTCCGCGCCGTCGCCGGCGGGCCCCAAGGGCCCCAGCGAGCCCCGCCACGGCGCGTCGCCGCGCGACCGCGTGCGGCTCGCCGAGCTGCTCCTCGCGCAGGGGCACGCCGACGGGGCCGCGGCCGAGCTCGAGGGCCTCGAGCGGGTGGATGGGCTCCGCGACGATCCAGGGCTTCGCGCGCTGCGGGGCAGGGTGCTCGAGGCGCTCGACCGCCGAGACGACGCGGCGCCCCTCGTGCTCGAGCCACGCGACGTCGCGTCGAGCTTCGCGCCCTGGTGGGCCCTGCGCGGCCGCGTGCTCGGGGCGAAGGGGGACGAGCCGGGGGCGGAGTCCTCGTTCGCGGAGGGCATCGGCGAGGACCCGTTCGACAGGGAGCTGGCGTGCCGTTCGAAGGGGGCGGTCGGGCCGTCCGGGGACGCGGGCGTGAATGCGGGCGATCCGGCGTGCAACGCGGCGCGCTCGGCTCCTCCCGGCGATTCGGCGGATTGACCCGCGCATCACGCGAAGGTTAGGATCGGTGACCCTCGCTCTTTCCGGTGAGCTGCCGTGAGGTGCGCGAATGAAGCCTCCCCGATGAAGTCTCCCCGATGAAGCTCACGTATGCCTCCGCCCAGCTCTTGCGAGTGATGCCCCGAGAGCGAATATCCCGCATCATGGGGCAGCTCGCGGACGTGCAGTGGCCGCGGCCCCTCGAGCGCGCGGTGCTCGGCGCGTACTGCCGCGCGTACGATGTGGCCATGGAGGAGTGCGAGGCGCCCGACCGGTGGGCGAGCTTCGACCACTTCTTCACCCGTCGCCTGCGCGACGGCGCCCGTCCGCTCGCCGAGGGCGCCACCTGGGTGTCGCCGGCCGACGGCCGGCTCGAGTCGCCGGGGGTCGTGACCGGCGACTCGCTCTACCTCGTCAAGGGCCGCCCGTACCGCGTGGACGAGCTCGTGGGCGATCCCGAGGAGGCGCGGCGCTACGTCGGCGGGGGCGGGTGCGTTGTCTACCTCTCCCCGCGGGACTACCACCGCGTGCACACGCCGGCGGCGGGTAAGCTCGTCTGCGTGCGCTCGATGCCCGGCGACTACTTCCCGGTGAACTCCATCGGCCTCGATCACGTGCCGAACCTGTTCGTGCGTAACCGCCGGGTCGCGCTCGCGATCGACACCGAGTCCTACGGGCGGGTCACCGTGGTCATGGTCGCGGCCATGGTGGTGGGACGGATCACCGTGACGGGCATCGACGCGCGGGACGTCCCGTACGGTACGCACGTGCTCGACGCCCCGATCGCGCTCGACGCGGGGGCCGAGCTCGGCATGTTCCACCTCGGCTCGACCGCGGTCGTCTTCTTCGAGCCGAAGGGCTTCGCGCGGTTCCTCGCGCCCGAGGGGCCCATCAAGATGGGCCAAGCGCTCGCCGAGGCCGGCGCATGAGCCTCGACCCGGACGAGACGGTCGAGATCGCCGCCCTCACCGACGAGGCGCGCGTGCCGTCCACCAGCCGGCCCTCGCTGGACGACGTGGAGGTGGCGATCGAGCTGGACGACGACGTCGAGACGAGCGCCCCGCCGCCCGCGGTCGCCTCCAGGCCCGCCTCCGGGAGCGGACCCGCCGCGCCCAAGGTCGAGCACGACTCGCAGAAGAAGGAGCGTGTCCGCCCGAAGCTGACCCTCCGCATCCCCGACGACGAGGTCGCCCGGCCCGAGGTGAGGCGCGAGCCCACCACCCAGCCCGATCTGGCGGCGATCGCCGCGGAGGGTCCGCCTGGCGACACCTCGGACACCGTGCCCCCGCCGCCCGGGCCCGACGACAGCAGCCAGATCCCGCTGGCCTCGGCCTCCGTCCTCATGATCGACCCCGATCCCTCCTCGCCCGCGCTCTCCGCGGAGGAGGGCGAGGAGCCTCGCTTCGAGGAGCTCAAGGAGGGGCCGTTCGCCGACGACGCCGACGAGGACAGCTGGACGCCGTGGCAGCCGACGGCGATCGACCTGCGCGAGTCGAGCACCGCGCGCCCGCAGCCGCCCGCGGCCACGACGCTCCCCGCCGTGGCCCCGAAGTCCATCGACGAGGCGCCCGCCGAAGAGCTGGAAATCCCCGTCGAGCCGGACGAAGAGGACGAGGAGTGGCACGTCCCCTCGAACCCGCCCGAGGTCGAGCCGGAGGATCTGCTCCTCGTCGAGCCGGCCACCGCCTCGATGCCGCCCGTGGGCGCGAGGGCCCCGTCGGCCCCGGTGATCCCCGTCGCCGCGCCCGCGCCGGTCATCTTGCCCGCGCTCGCGCCGACGCCGCCGAGCCCGGCGCTGCC
>CAZHGG010000775.1:0-3591 GCA_964531755.1 uncultured Polyangiaceae bacterium | reverse complement strand
CGCCGCCGAGCGCCGCGCCCGCGCCGACGCGCGCCGAGGACGTCGTGGTGCTCGGGAACACGCTGGCCCGCACGCCGGGCTCGGTGCAGGTGCTCGGCAAGAAGCAGCTCGAGCGCTTCGCCTACGACGACCCCACCGCGCCGCTCCTCCAGGTGCCTGGCGTCACGGTGCGCGGGGAGGACGGCGTCGGCCTCCGCCCGAACATCGGCATCCGCGGCTCGAACCCCGACCGCAGCAAGAAGCTCACGCTCATGGAGGACGGCGTGCTCTTCGGGCCCGCGCCCTACTCCGCGCCCGCGGCGTACTACTTCCCGCTCATGGCGCGGATGACGCAGGTCCGCGTCGTCAAGGGGCCCTCCGCCATCGCGTACGGACCGCAGACCGTCGGCGGGGCCATCGATCTCCTCACCCGCCAGACCCCCACGCAGACCACCGGCATGGCCGACCTCGCGCTCGGCGCGTACGGGTACGGGAAGGCCCATGTGCTCTTTGGCACGGGCACCGAGCAGTGGGGCTTCCTGGTGGAGGGCGTGCGCCTCCAGAACACCGGGTTCACGCGCCTCCCGAGCGGCGCCGACACGGGCTCGACGCGCAACGACTGGATGGTGAAGGCCGCGTACGTGCTCGACCCGCACGCCGAGACGAAGCACCGCTTCCAGGTGAAGCTCTCGTACGGCGACGAGGTGTCCAACGAGACCTACGTCGGCCAGAGCGACGCCGACTTCCGGGCCGATCCGCTCCGCCGGTACGCGGCGAGCGCGCTCGACCAGATGAAGAACCACCGCACGGGGCTCGTGCTCACCCACACGATGGAGGGCGCCGAGACCTCGTACACGCTGAAGACCAGCGCGTACCGCTTCGACTACACGCGCTCCTGGACGAAGCTCAACCGCCTCGGCCGCGCCGCGGTCGCCGACGTGGTCGCGAACCCGAACGACCCCGCCAACGTGGGCTATTTCGCGGTGCTCCGCGGCGACGTCGACTCGAGCGGGACGGGCGCCGACACCCTGTACGTGGGGCCGAACCACCGCACGTTCGTGAGCGAGGGTGTGCAGTCGGTGCTCACCACGACGGCGAACACGGGCCCCATCGGGCACGCCATCGAGGCCGGCGCGCGCCTTCACTACGACGAGATCAAGCGGGTGCACCTCGAGCAGGGCTACTTGATGGAGGCCGGGCAGCTCGTCTCCGCCGGCGAGGGGGAGCTCACCACCACGCGCAACTTCGCGCGCACGTACGCCCTCGCGGTGCACCTCTCGGACGCCCTCACGTTCCGGCGCCTCACCGTGACGCCGGGCGTGCGCGCCGAGTTCATCGCGTCCCGCGCGGAGGACTACCTCACGGGCGACGCGAAGAACGGCTTCGTGGGCGCCGTCATGCCCGGCGTCGGCGCCTACTACGCCCTCACGCGGCACCTCGGCCTCCTCGGCGGCGTGTACCGGGGCTTCAGCCCGCCGCCTCCGGGGAGCGGCCGCGAGGTGAGCCCGGAGTACAGCGTGAACTACGAGGCGGGGGCGCGCTTCACGCGCGGCAAGGCGCGCGTCGAGGCGATCGGGTTCTTCAATGACTACTCGAACTTGACCGACGTCTGCAGCATGGCGAGCGGGTGCGTCGACGCGCGGCTCGACCGGCAGTTCGACGCGGGCCGAGCGCACGTCTACGGCCTCGAGACCTTCGGCACGTACGAGGTGCCCGCGGGGCCGGTGAAGGTGCCCTTCACGGCCGCGTACACCTTGACCTACGGCGAGTTCCGCAGCGGGTTCACCTCGCAGGATCCCATCTACGGCGTGGTGCGGGCGGGCGACCAGGTGCCGTACATCCCGCGGCACCAGTGGAACCTCTCCCTCGGGGTGGAGCACGCGCGCGCGGGCCTGAACGCCTCGGTGAGCTACGTGGCGAAGATGCGTGAGGTCGCCGGCACGGCGCCTCTCGACGAGACCGTGGCGACCGACGAGCAGCTCTGGGCGGACGTCGGCGCCTACGTCGCGCCGCTGCGCTGGCTTCGGGTCTACGCCAACGTGAGGAACCTGACCGACGTGCACAACATCGCCGGCCGGCGCCCGTACGGCGCGCGACCGAACGCGCCCCGGTGGGTGCAGGTCGGGGCGAAGGCGACCTTCTAGGCGGGGAGCGCCGCGCGCGAAAAGACCTCGCGGGAGGGTCCGCCCAGGCGCGCCGCGTGGTAGCCTGCCGGCATGCGAAAGCGGCTCCTTGGGCTTGTCGTGGGTGTGGTCTTGTCCTCTCTGCCGGCCGCCGCCTGGGCGGCCGCCGGTGACACGCTCGCGGCGGGCGATCCAGAGAACCTGTTCGACCTCACCGACTTCGTGAGCACCGACACGTCGCTCATCACCACGCTCCGCTTCCTGCCAGACGGGCGCATGCTCATCGCGCAGAAGACCGGGGCGCTGAAGATCCGCGAGAACGACGGCTCGATCCGTGTGCTCTACACGTTCCCGGTCACGACCACGTCCGAGCAGGGGCTCGTCGGGCTCGCCGTTCAGCCCGATTTCGCCACGAGCCGGCGCATCATCGCCTATTGGACGCGCACCGACGCGGCGGGCGGCTCCGTCGACAACCGCATCAACGTGTCGTCGTTTCGGCTGAACGACGCGGACGACACGGTCGACCCAGCGAGCGAGCGCGTGCTCATCAAGGACATCACCGCCCCCGCCAACCACGACGGCGGGGGCCTCTCGTTCGGCTCGGACGGCTTCCTCTACGTGGGGGTCGGCGACAACGGCTGCAACGAGAACATCCCCGCGACCCGGCTCCACCGAAACCTGCGGGCCACCTCCTTCAACGTGGCGAACGGCAAGATCCTCCGCGTCGCGCTCGACGGCACCATCCCGGCCTCGAACCCCTTCGTGACCACGACGGGCGCGGTGTCGGGCAAGCCGTTCTCCTCGGGCGTCTGCGACATCGTGAACGGCGTCACCACGATGCCCACCACGACCGAGCCCGTGCGCAAGGACATCTTCGCCATGGGCTTCCGCAACCCGTTCCGCATCTGGACCGACCCGAAGACCAACTTCGTGTGGGTCGGCGACGTCGGCGAGACCAGCTTCGAGGAGATCGACGTCGTCAAGCGCGGAGGGCTCCACTTCGGCTGGCCCTTCATCGAGGGCGAGGTCGCGGGCGCGGCCGGTCCGTGGACGGCGACCAAGTGCACGGAGCTCACGCCGAACCCCGGCGCGTGCGTCGAGCCGGCGCACGCGTACGCGCACCTCCCGGCGAACGCGAACGGCAGCGTCACGGGCGGTCGCATCGTCGACTCGTGCCGCTTCCCGCCGGCGTGGAGGGGCAAGTATTTCTTCGCCGACTACCTGTCGCGCGAGGTCTACTCCATGGCCGTGACGCCCGCGCGCGACGGGCTCGTCGCGGGCTCTCGGGAGGTGTTCCTCACGCTCGACGGCGCCACGGGGCAGGGGCCGACGGACATCGTCGAGGGGCCGGACGGCGCCCTCTACGTCGCGCTGTACGCGAACACGCCGACCGTGAGCCGCGTCGTGCGCGTGTACCCCAAGACGCCGGCGCCGGCCTCTGACTGCGTGGTGCCCGGCGCCGACGCGGGCGCGGACGCCGGCCCGGTCG
>CAZHGG010000774.1:0-3599 GCA_964531755.1 uncultured Polyangiaceae bacterium | reverse complement strand
CGAGGTGGCCGTCGAGGAGCCGGATCCGCCCGAGCCTGGCGTGGCCATCCGCGTGATCCTCTCGCAGCGCGTCGAGGCGGGCGTGGCGAAGGAGGTCGCGCGCGAGACCTGGGCCACGCCGTTCTACCTCGCCACGGCCGGCGGTGACGTCGTGCGTGTCGAGCCGGGGCCGACCCCGACCCTCGCGGCGACCCTCGAGGGGGGCGACCCCGGCGGGGCGCTGCGTCGCCGCGCGGCGCGTCTGCGCCACGGGGAGACCGCGATCTGCGCCGGGGTGTTGCGGCGTGGGTACAACCCGCGCGGCGCGGGCACCTACCGCGCCGGGGAGGGCGGCTGGGTGCTCGTGCCACCGCCGGGGCGCACGGGCATGTGGCTCTCGGGGGGCTCGCTCGCCGACGAGCTCGGGCGGAAGGCGGCCCGGCTCTGGGCGTACACCGGGTATTTCCTGGCGCTGCTGCTCGTCGCTCAGCTGGCGTTCTTGCCCCTCTACCGCATGTCCGTCGGCGCGCCCGACCGGTGCGCGGTCACGGGCGTCGTGTCGCCTCGTCGGCCACTTTTCGGGGCCACGCAGGTCGTGGGCGCGTGCGAGGCCGGGCCCCCGCTGGCCGAGCCCGCGCGCGCCGCGCTCCTCGCCCTCGTCGAGGAAGGCGCGGAGGTCAACGTGACGCGCGTCCGCGCCGGGTCGGACACGCTCCTCGGGCCGGTGCCCACGCTCTCCTGGGCGCGCTTCGCCGTCGTCGTGGCCGCGGCGCTCGCGGGTCTGCTGGGGGTCGCGCTCGCCGTCGGGCGAGGGGGCCGCAGCTGGTACGAGGTGCGGCCCTTCGTGGAGAAGGCGTGAGGGCTCGCCCAGGCCTGCACACTTCCCGCGGCGCGGGCCCCGCTTTTGGTAGCGTAGACAACAACGAAGGGCTTGGGGGCGGATCGCGTATGATCGTGACCGAGAGCGCGGCGGGCCGGTTGTTTCCGGAGGTGGCCGGCGAAGTGTCATCCAAGGGGGAACTTTCTTGCGACTTCAACGTCAGAGCGGTTCGGTCTCGGCTCTCGAGCGAGCGGGCCGGAGGTGTCGCGTCGGCGCTACGGAGCCCTTCCCATGACTAATCACGACACGCCGCAGGGGCGCCTCGACGCCCTTCGGGCCCCCGTCCGGCGCGCGGAGCTTCGCATGCGCCTCTCGCGCGCGCTCCGTGGGGCCTCCACCACGCTGTGCGTCGCGTTCGCGGCCGCCGCGATCGCCCTCGCGCTCCGCAAGCTCGGTGTGCTCCCGGAGCGCGCGACCCGCGTCGCGCTCGGCGTGCTCGGCGCCGCGCCGCTCGTCGTCGCCGCCGCGCTCGGGCTCCGGCGCCTCCCTCCGCAGGCGGGCGCGGTCGCGCTCGATCGCCACCACGCGCTCTCCGATCGCATCGCGAGCGCGCTCTCGTTCTCCGAGCTGCCCGCCGCCGAGCGCACCGCGTTCATGGACGCGGCGATCGACGACGCCCTCGCGCACGCCGGCAAGGTGGAGCCCAAGCGCGCCGTGCCGATCCCGCTCCCGCCCGACGCCCTCGTCGCGCTCGCCCTCGCGGCGCTCGTGGTGCTCGTCGCGCTCTTCGAGGTGCGCGTTCACCAGGCCGTGAAGAAGGCGCAGACCATCGACGCCGTCGACGTCACGGCCGACGACATCGACGCGATGAAGGAGTTCTTGAAGGAGCTCGAGCAGAAGCAGCAGACGGAGGAGGCGAAGGCGGCCACCCAGGAGTTCAACCAGCTCATCGAGGACCTCGCCGCCAAGAGGCTGGACCGCACGGAGGCGTTCCGGCGCATGGAGGCCCTCGAGAACAAGCTGCTCGAGGGCAGCGAGGCCGACAAGAAGGCGCTGGAGGCGGCGCTCCAGAAGATCGGCGAGGAGATGAAGAAGGCCGAGCTCACCAAGCCGGCCGGGGAGGCGCTCGACCAGAAGAACATGGTCGACGCCGAGAAGGCCCTGAAGGACCTCGCGAAGAAGCTCCGCGAGCAGGGCGGCAAGATCGACAAGGCCCAGCTCGAGAAGATGCGCGAGGCGCTGAAGGCGGCCGCCGGCGACCAGAAGAAGCGCGCCGAGGCCCTCCAGGAGCGGCGGGAGGAGCTCGAGAAATCGCTCCTCCAGCAGAAGCAGAAGATGGGCGACGGCGGCGCGAACGAGCAGGAGCGGAGCCTGCTCCAGAAGAAGGAGCGCGAGCTGCAGCGGCTGGACCGCGAGCGCGAGCAGCAGACCGAGCAGCAGCGCCAGCTCGACCGCCTCGATCGCGAGCTCCAGCAGGCCGCCGAGGATCTCATGAAGGACCTGAACCTCTCCGCCAACGATCTCGATCAGGCGGCCGAGGACATCAACCGCATGGCGCGCCAGCAGATGAGCCAGCAGGAGAAGGCCGAGCTCAAGCAGAAGCTCGAGGAGCTCCGCCAGATGCTGCGCCAGCAGGGCCAAGGCGGCCAGGGCCAGATGCAGCGCTTGCGCGTGTTCCAGCGTCGCGCCCAGGGCGGCGGCCAGGGCGGGCAGCAGGGCGGGCAGCAAGGCGGGCAGCAAGGGCAAGGCCAGCAGGGCGGGCAGCAGGGCCAAGGCCAGCAGGGCGGGCAGCAAGGGCAAGGCCAGCAGGGCGGTCAGCAGGCGGGCGGGCAGCAGGGCCAAGGCGGCCAGCAGGGTCAGGGCGGCCAGCAAGGCCAAGGCGGCCAAGGCGGGCAAGGGGGCGAGACCTGGATCCTCGGCCCCAACGGCGAGAAGCTGATGCTCATCACGCGCGGTCAAGGCAGCGGCCAAGGCAGCGGCCAAGGTCAGGGCGGTCAGGGGCAGGGCAACGGGCAGGGCCAGGGCGCGGGGACGGGCCACAACGACAAGGTCCAGGGCGGCGCCACGAACCCGAAGATGGGCACGCAGGACACGCAGGTCGCCGGCCAAGATACGGGGCAGGGCGGCAGCCGCAGCGAGGTCATCCTCGGCGCGGCGGAGCGCGGCTTCGCGTCGCGCGGGTACAAGAAGGTCTACCGCGAGTACAACACCGTCGCGGAAGAGGCCCTCGACAAGGACGAGATCCCCGGCGGGTACCGCTTCTACGTTCGGCGATACTTTCAGCTCATTCGGCCCCGCGAGGGTCAAGAGTAGCCGCCGCCACGCGACTCGCACGACGACACGCCACGACACGAGGCAGGGAGAGCAGGAGAGCAGATGACCGACGACGCGCAGCCCGCAGACGTGAAGACCGAGGTCGCCGAGTTTCGGCGCAGCATCGACGCGCTGCGCGCCGAGATCGGCCGCCAGATCATCGGCAACCAGGAGGTGATCGACGGGGTGCTCACGTGCCTGCTGGCGGGCGGTCACGCCTTGTTGGAGGGCGTGCCCGGGCTCGGCAAGACCATGCTCGTGCGGACCCTCTCCGAGACCCTGAGCCTCTCGTTCTCGCGCGTGCAGTTCACGCCGGACCTGATGCCCGCCGACATCCTCGGCACCACGGTCATCGACGACTCGCAGGGCGGCGGCAAGGTGTTCGAGTTCCGCAAGGGGCCCGTGTTCGCCAACATCCTGCTCGCCGACGAAATCAACCGCGCGACGCCCAAGACGCAGTCGGCGCTCCTCGAGGCGATGGCCGAGC
>CAZHGG010000773.1:0-3602 GCA_964531755.1 uncultured Polyangiaceae bacterium | reverse complement strand
CGCGGCGCGATCGCCGCGCTCGCGATGGTCGCGGCCGCGCTCGCGCCCGCCGCGATCGCGCGACGCACGCCGCTGTTCGAGGAGCCGCCCGAGGAGCCGCTCGCCGGGCTCGGCCGAGGCAGGCCCTCCACCGACCCGCGCGAGCTCGCCGAGGTGCTGCTCGACCAGGCCGAGCGCGTGCACGCCGCCGAGGCCGCGCTCCTGCCGGGGCGCCCGGGCCTGGAGGAGCTCTATTTCGTGGGCTTCGCCGGCTACGGCGACCAAGACGTGTTCCGGCGCGAGGTCCTCTACGCGCGGGACCTCTTCGACGCGCGGTACGACACCAAGGGGCGCTCCCTCGCCCTGTCGAACGACCCCGCGACGCGCGACGCGCTGCCCATGGCCACCGGCCCCAACCTGCGCCACGTGCTCCGCGCCGTGGGCGCGCGCATGGACCGCGACGAGGACGTGCTCTTCCTCTTCCTCTCGAGCCACGGCGACGAGCGCGGCCTGTCCGTGCGCGCCCCGCGCCTGCCGGTGCCCTGGCCCACGCTGTCGCCGCGCGAGCTCAAGGGCGCGCTCGACGACGCCGGCATCACGTGGCGGATCCTCATCATCGCGGGGTGCAAGTCGGGCGTGTTCGTCGAGGCGCTCGCGGACGAGCACACCCTCGTGGCGACGGCCGCCGCGCCCGACCGAAACTCGTACGGCTGCGCCCGGGGCAACCCGTTCACCGATTTCGGGCGCGCCGTGTTCGAGGGGCAGCTCGCCCGCGAGCCTGCGTTCGTCGACGGCGTCAGCCGCGCGATCCACGTCATCGAGCAGAAGGACCTCGCGGACGGGCAACTCGCCTCGCGGCCTCAGCTCGCGGTGGGCGCGCGCGTGCGGGCGAAGCTCGCGGGTATCGAGGCGCGCCTCGCGGCCCCGAAGCCGTGACGGCCGTCGGCCGACGATCACGCCCACCTAACCGTGGTGTGCGCGCGCGCGCGGGCCTACTCTGTCGCCGATGTTCACCGTCGACGTGACCCAGGACTTTCCGCAGCCGCTCTCCCACGTCTTTCAAGACTTCCACGACCACGAGAAGCTCGGGCGCATCCTCCGCGCCCCGATGAAACACATCCAGGACGGCCACGGCGAGGGCGGCAAGCACGGCGTGGGCTCCATGCGGCGCGTCGGCCCGCCGGGCCCGCTCGCCTTCGAGGAGACCGTCGTCTCGTACGAGACCGACAAGCTCATCGAGTACAAGGTGACCCGCGGCTCGCCCATCAAGAACCACCTCGGCCGCATGGTCTTCAGCGAGCGCCCCGGGGGCGGGTGCAGGCTCCACTACACCATCACCTTCGAGGCGAAGCTCGCGCCCCTCGGCCCGCCGATCCGCTGGCTGCTCGATCGCTCGATCACGGCTGCCCTCGCACGCTACGCAGCCCGTGAGCGGCGCTAGAGCGGTGCAAGGGGCGAGCGTGATCCTGAACGGGAGCCCGCGTCCGTTTTGGGCTTGGGACCCAAGACCAGGAGGTGGGGTCCCGGCGGGCTCTGCGCTTTGCCCATAGGGCGGAGGACAGCGTCCTCCGGTGACGGTCGAGCCAAATCAGCGCTCGTGATCGAAGATCATGAGCGCTGATCTAGCGGCGCGCGGCCCGCTCGATCTCCTCTTGGATGATCTTGGCCTGGTGGTGCGCCGAGAAGTCGCGCTCGACGCGGGCGCGGCCCGCGCGGCCATGCTGCGCGCGGAGCGCGGGATCCCGGAAGTACCGGAGCATCGCGTCGGCGAGGCCCTGCACGTCGGGCGGCGATCCCGCCACGAGGGTGCCCGTCTCCCCGGCGCGGAGCATCTCGGCCACGCCGCCGACGTCGAACGCGGCGACCGGCTTGCCCATCGCCATCGACTCGATCACCGCGCGCGGCAGCGGATCGGCGTACACGCTGGGCACGATGGCCACGTCGAAGTCGGCCACGTAGGGGCGCACGTCCGCGCGGAACCCGAGGAAGGTGACGTGCCGCTCGATGCCGAGGGCGCGCACCCGCGCGCGGCACTCGGCGAGGTGGTCCGGCGTGTAGTCCTCCGGCGTGTCGCCGATCACCGCGACGTGCACCCGCTCGCGCTCCGCGGCCGTCATGCGCGCGAGCGCGAGCTTCGACGCCGCGATGAGCTCCATGTAGCCCTTGCGGGGCAAGATGCGCCCCTGGCTCCCGAACACGATCGTGCCCTCCGGCAGGCCGAGCTCGCGGCGCAGGACCGGCTCGGGCGCTGCGGCGCCAAAGTCGTCGGGATCGAGCGCGTTGTGCACCACCCGCACCTTCTCGGGGCAGTGGGGGAACAGGGCCGCCGAGGCGCCCGAGACGCACACGATGCGCCGCACGCCCTCGGAGGCCGCGAGCCGGTCGTGCACGCCCGCGAGCGCCTTCGGCACGCTCGTGTACCGCACGTGCCACAGCGCCGGCGCGCCCGCCAGGCGCGCGACGGCGCCGCCAAAGAAGTCGGCGTTCGTGCCATTGCAATAGAGCAGATCATATCGCCCGCGCCGCATGAGGCCCGCGAGGCGGCGGATCGCGCGCGCGCCGCGGCCGACGTTGCCCACGAGGCGCACGCCCTTCAAGAGCGGGTTCGCGTCGAAGTCGGTCCGCTCCATGGCCCGCGACCACGGCTCGACCGGGTTCTCCACGAGGGTGTCTTCGAAGAAGAGCTCGTCGGCCACCCGCTCGGCGGAGCCCTCGTAGAGCTCGGAGAGCACGCCCGTGCGGGGCAGCACCACCGCGCGGTGCACCACGGCGGGGTCGAGGAACTTCAAGATGTAATACAGGCTGCGGCCCGGCCCGCCGTTGCGGGACGTGTCGTTCAGGAAGAGCACGCGAAGCTTCGCCATCGGGGCGGGGTACTTAGCACGCAACGGCGGACGCCCTCCCCGCTTCACGTCGCTCGCGGCGACGAAACGGCGTCGCAAGCGCGGGCGCGTCGGCTACCGTGCGCGCGTGCTCGAGACGGTGCTCCGCGCGAGGCTCTCCCCCGAAGACGGGCGCGACTACGACGCGTTCGTCGCCGCCGCGGCCGACGGCGGCTTCGCGCAGCTACGCGACTACGCCGAGCTCGCCACGAGCGACCGGCCCTTCCGCGCGCGGTACTTCCTCGCGAGGGACCCGCGCCGCGGCGGCGCGGTCGTGGGCGCGGCCCTCGTGCTCCGCTCGCGGCTCGGGGCCCTGCCGCTGCCGTTCGCGCAGATCGAGCGAGGCCCCGTGGTGGGGGAGCCCGCGCGCCTCGGCGAGGTGCTGGTCGCGCTGCGGCGCGCGCTGCTCCGGCGCGGGGTCGTGCGCCTCTCCGTGATGCCGTACTGGGCCGAGCCCGAGCGGGCGCCGGTCGAGGCCGAGCTCGCGCGCCTCGGCTTCCGCGCCGTGGACGACGACGCGGGCGCGCACGTGCGCTCGCTGCGCATGCCGCTCGTGGGCGCCGAGGCCCAGGTGCTCGGCGGGAGCGGGCGCAAGACCCTGCGCTACGAGCTCAAGCAGGCCGCGAAGGCGGGCGTCGTCAGCGCGCGCGCCCGAGGCGACGCGGCGCGCGCCTTCGTCGCGCTGTCCCGCGAGACCATGGGGGCGCAGGGGCGCGCCGAGGCCGCCAAGGGCGACGCGTT
>CAZHGG010000772.1:0-3608 GCA_964531755.1 uncultured Polyangiaceae bacterium | reverse complement strand
GAGGGGAGGAAGTCGCGGTGGAGCGACGTCACGATGATGACGAAGCGCTCGAACCACATGCCGATGTTGATGAGGATCGACACCACGAACATCACGGGGATGCTGGTGCGCATCTTCTTCGACCAGAACACCTGCGGCGAAAGCACGTTGCAGGAGACCATGATCCAGTAGGCCCAGGCGTAGGGGCCCGTGGCGCGGTTGACGAAGAAGATGTAGCGCTCGTACTCGTTGCCCGAGTACCAGGCGATGAAGAACTCCATCGCGTAGGCGTAGCCAACGAGGCTGCCCGTGGTGAGCATGATCTTGTTCATCAGCTCGAGGTGCTTCATCGTCACGATGCTGCGCAGGCCGTACACCGCGCGGGTGATGAGCATCAGCGTCATGACCATCGCGAAGCCGGAGAACACGGCGCCGGCGACGAAGTAGGGCGGGAAGATCGTCGTGTGCCAGCCCGGCATGAGCGAGGTGGCGAAGTCGAACGAGACGACCGAGTGCACCGAGAAGACCAGCGGGGTCGAGATGGCGGCGAGGATGAGGTACGCGCGCTCGTAGTTCTGCCAGTGGCGGTTCGCGCCGCGCCAGCCGAGGGCGAGGCCGCCGTAGATGCGGCGGCGGATGGCGGTGCGCGCGCGGTCGCGGAGGGTGGCGAGGTCGGGGATGAGGCCGACGTACCAGAAGAGCAGCGAGACCGTGGCGTACGTGGAGACCGCGAAGACGTCCCAGATGAGGGGGCTCTTGAAGTTCGGCCACATCTGCATCTCGTTCGGGAGCGGCAGCATGTAGTACGCGTACCAAATGCGCCCGACGTGGATGCCGGGGAACACGAGCGCGCAGAGCACCGCGAAGATGGTCATCGCCTCCGCGAAGCGGTTGATGCTCGTGCGCCACTTCTGACGGAACAGGAAGAGCACCGCGCTGATGAGCGTGCCGGCGTGGCCGATGCCGATCCACCAGACGAAGTTCGTGATGTCCCAGGCCCAGAAGACCGGGGCGTTGTTGCCCCAGACGCCGATGCCGGTCCAGAAGAGGTAGCCGACGGCCAGCCCCATGATGCCGGTGAAGTTGAAGGCGAGGAGGAAGCCGATCCACCAGCCGCGCGGCGCGGGGTTCTCCGTGACGCGGCAGACCGTCTCGCTGATCGACTTGATCGTGGTGCCCTCGCCGACGAGCGAGACCTCACCGATTTCTTTGATGGGAAGATGCGGGCTGCTCATCTCAGGCCTTCCCCATTTCGGGATTCGGGTTCCGGATCTTTCCGAGGTACTTGGTGCGCGGGTGCGTGCCGAGCTCGGCGAGGAGGTGGTAGCCGCGCTGCTGCGCGTCGAGCTGGGCGACGCGGCTCTTGGGGTCGTTCAGGTCGCCGAACACGATCGCCTGGGCGGGGCAGACCTGCGCGCACGCGGTGACGATGTCGCCCTCGCGGAGCTCCCGGCCCTGCGCGCGCGAGGCGATCTTCGCCTCCTCGATGCGCTGGACGCAGTAGTTGCACTTCTCCATCACGCCGCGCATGCGCACCGTGACGTTCGGGTTGAACTTCAGCTTCTCCACCTCGGGGATCTCGCCGAGATCACCGTGGTAGTTGAGGAAGTTGAACCGGCGCACCTTGTAGGGGCAGTTGTTCGCGCAGTAGCGCGTGCCGATGCAGCGGTTGTAGGCCATGTCGTTCAGCCCCTCGGGGCTGTGCGTGGTGGCGCTGACCGGGCACACGTTCTCGCACGGGGCCTCTTCGCACTGCACGCAGGCGACGGGCTGGATGGTGACCTCGGGGTTGTCGACGTCGTCGCCCACGAAGTAGCGGTCGATGCGCATCCAGGCCATCTCGCGGCCGCGCATGATCTGCTCCTTGCCGACAACCGGGATGTTGTTCTCGGCCTGGCAAGCGATGACGCAGGCGTTGCAGCCCGTGCACGCCGACAGGTCGATGCTCATGCCCCACTTGTGGCCCTTGGAGTAGTCCGCCTGCTTCCAGAGCGGCAGCACCTTGGGGTCGGGCGATCCCGAGCGGCGCTTGCGCGCGTCGCTGGGGAACTCCACGAAGTTCGGCAGTTTGCGGTACTCCTCCAGGGTCGCGTCGATCGCCACCGGGCGACCTTCCATGTCGTGGTGGTCCTGGGTCTGCGCGATCTTGAACTTGCCCGTGGCGACGTCGTACGGGCCGTTGGGCTCGACGCGGCCAGGGCCGGGCGAGTCGTTGCCCGAGATGCCGGGCCGCCGGAGCTTGTCGGCGAGCTTCTCGCGCTCGTCGGCCGTCATCTTGGCGACGGTGGCGCCCTCGGCGAAGCCCATCGCGTCCGTCGTGCGGAGCGGCCCGATGTTGAAGCCGTGCTTGTCGCCGTAGCGGCCCGCCTCCTGCCGACCCCACCCGAGCGTGAGGGCGATCGTGTTGTCGCCCTGGCCCGGCTGGATCCACGTGGCGATCGCCGCCGACTCCGCGCCGCGCGTGATGCGGATCATGTCGCCGCTCTCGAGGCCGAGGGCCTTGGCGGTGGCCGGCGACACCGACGCGACGTTGTCCCAGGTGATCTTGCTCGCCAGCTCGGGCAGCTCGAGCAGCCACGGGTTGTTCGCGAACCGGCCGTCGTAGATGCGCGCGTCGGGGGCGAAGGTGAGCTCGAGGTTGTCCTGGCCGAGCGGCTTCGTGGACCGGGTCGCCTTCGCGATCGCCTGGGCGATCTCCGCCGACTTGGGGGTGAGGTTGCCCTTCGGCCGCTGCTCGGCGCCGGCAACGACGCCCTTGTGGAGCGCGCGCGTCCAGAGCTGCTCGAAGGCGGGCGCCCCGCAGGGCTTGCCGCCCTCGAGCGGCATGGCGCGGAGCGTGTCGCGGACCAGGTCGTGGCCCTTGCGGCTCGCCTCGCCCGCGATGAGGGCGAGGATCTCGAGGTCGCTGCGGCCCGAGTGGATCGGCTGGATGAGCGGCTGCTGCACCGCGAGCGTGCCGTCGAGGGCCCTCGCGTCGCCCCAGGCCTCGAGCTCGTGCGCGCGGGGCACGGCCCAGGTAGACGCGAGCGCCGTCTCGCTCATGTGCGAGGTGTAGGCGAACGTGTTCAAGACCGCGTGGATCTTCTCGCCGAGCTTGAGATCGCCCGGCGCGTCGTACGCCGGGTTTCCGCCAAGGATCACGAGCAGGTTGACCCGGTTGCCCTCCATGTCGGCGGCGAGGGTCTTGAGCTCGTCGAGGCTCTCGACCTCGTCGTGGGCGGGGTAGAAGTTCACCGTCCGGCCGAGGTTGCCGAGGGCGACGTTGACCGCGCACGCGGCCGCGTGGACGCGCGCCGGCTGGCGGGCGCCCACGAGCACGGCGCTCTTGCCCTTGTTCGCGAAGAGCTCCTTCGCGACGGCCTTGAGCCAGCTCGCGGGGATGGACTTCGCGTCCACCTTGTCGGACTCGGCCGCGATCGGCGCGAGGGCGTCGCCGCCGGCGCCGAGGGCCTTCAGCTCCTTGGCGAGGGCGAGGAGGTAGCCCTCCACGTCGCGCGCCGCGAGGCGGAGGCGGTGGTCGGCGTTCGAGCCCGGGATGGGGAGCGCGGGCTCGACCACGGAGAGGCGGTTCATGCCCTCGTTTGGCGACTTCGGCCGGCGGCCCGCCGAGAAGCCGCGCGCGTTGCGGA
>CAZHGG010000771.1:0-3609 GCA_964531755.1 uncultured Polyangiaceae bacterium | reverse complement strand
GTCATCCTGGCCGGGAGCGTCGCGGAGCTCGGGGCGATCGGCGGACTGGCGCTGCGGCTCGCGGAGGCGACGGCGCCCGACACCCCCGCCCCGGGCCCGGCGCTCCCGCGGGTCGTCGCGCTGCTGCTCCTCGGCGAGGGCGCGCGGGTCGAGCTCGTCGCCCTGCCCACCGTCGAGGCCTACGCGCCCACCTGGCCCCTCTTCGTCGCCGGCGCCCGCGCCGTGGTCCCCCTCCGCGCCGCCGACCGCGCGGCGGTGCTGCGGGCCTGCCCCGACGCCGCCGAGCTCGTCCGGCGAGGCGAGCCGCTCGACGCGCCCTGGGAGACGGCGACCCCCGACGACCTGGCCCGCCTGCTCCGCGCGAGCCTGGGCGTGCCCGACTGAGCGGCGCGTCCCCTCAGATGTCGAGGTTCTTCACGTTGAGCGCGTTCTTCTCGATGAAATCGCGGCGCGGCTCGACCTGATCGCCCATGAGGATGCTGAAGATCTGGTCGGTCTGGACGGCGTCGTCGAGGCGCACCTGGAGCATCACGCGCGCGTTGGGGTCGAGGGTGGTCTCCCACAGCTGCTCGGGGTTCATCTCGCCGAGGCCCTTGTAGCGCTGGAGCTGCCAGCCCTTGCGCCCGCGAGCGTCGAGGTGATCCCAGAGCGCCTCCGAGTCCTCGAGCTCGAGCTCGTCCTCGTCCTCGTCTTTGGTCGGGCGCGCGAAATACGGCGCAGGGCCGATGGAACGGATGTCCTGCTCGAGCTCGTAGAGCTCCTCGTACTCGGGCGAGAGGCACAGCGCCTCGTCGAACACCGTGGCCCGCGCCGCGGAGCCGGGGCGCGGCGTGATCGTGAGGGTGGCGGAGCCGCGCTCGGTGTCCCAGCCCACGGCGATGCTGAGCGGGAAGATGTCGGGGAATTTCCGCTCGAGCCGCGCGCGGAGGCCTGGCACGGCCGCCTCGACCTTCGCCCGCTCCTTCAGCTCGGGCGCGCCGAGGCCCGCGCCGCGGAGCACGGCCGCCACGAGGCGGGCGTCGGCGAGCTTCTCGATCTTGTTGAGGGAGCGCCGGAACATGCGGAGCTTCTCGGCGAGGCGAAAGAGCGGCTCGCCGGCCAGCGTGGGCCCGCGCGACGCGCGCACGCCGAGGCCGTCGACCCCCTGCTCGAGGAAGAAGCGGTCGAGCGCAGGCTGGTCCTTCATGTAGAGGCCCTTCTTGCCCTTCCAGACGCGGAACAGCGGGGGCTGCGCGATGTAGAGGTACCCCCGCTCCAGGATCTCGGGCATCTGCCGGTAGAAGAACGTGAGCAGCAGCGTGCGAATGTGGCTCCCGTCCACATCGGCGTCGGTCATCAGCACGATCTGGTGGTAGCGGAGCTTGTTGATGTCGAAGCTGCCGCCCTGCTCGGGATCGCCGATCCCGCACCCGAGGGCGGTGATGAGCGTGCCGATCTCGGCCGACGAGAGCATCTTGTCGAGGCGCGCGCGCTCGACGTTGAGGATCTTGCCCTTGAGCGGCAAAATAGCCTGGAATTTACGGTCCCGACCCTGCTTGGCCGAGCCGCCGGCGCTGTCTCCCTCGACGATGTAGAGCTCGCTCGCCGCCGGGTCCCGCGACTGGCAATCGGCGAGCTTCCCCGAGAGGCTCGTGAAGTCCATCGCGCCCTTGCGCACGATCTCGCGCGCCTTCCGCGCGGCCTCCCGCGCCTTGGCGGCGAACACGGCCTTCTCGAGGATCTTGCGCGCGGTGGCGGGGTTCTCTTCGAAGAAGCGCCCGAGCTTCTCGACCACCACCGACTCCACGATGCCCTTCACCTCGCTCGACACGAGCTTCGACTTGGTCTGCGAGTCGAACGACGGGTCGGGCACCTTCACGCTGATGACCGCGGTGAGGCCCTCGCGGATGTCCTCGCCCGAGAGGCCGTTCTTCACCTCCTTGAAGAGGTTCGCGGAGGCGCCGTAGTTGTTGAACACGCGCGTGAGGGCGCCGCGGAAGCCCGTGAGGTGCGTGCCGCCGTCCTTGTTGTGGACGTTGTTCGTGTAGGGGAACACCTGCTCGGCGTAGCTCTTGTTCCACTGCATCGCGACCTCGACCTCGATCGTGTGACCGTTGTCGGCGGTCTGCGAGGCCACGATGTGCACCACCTTGTCGTGCTCCGGCTCCTTCGTCTTGTTCAGGAGCTCCACGAACTCGCGGATGCCCCCCTTGTACTCGAAGGTCTCGCGGCGGCCGTCGCCCCGCTTGTCGGCGAGGTGGATGGTGAAGCCCGCGTTCAGGAACGACAGCTCGCGCAGGCGGCTCGCGAGGATGTCGTAGCTGTAGTCGACCACGGTGCTGAACACCTCGCGGTCGGGCTTGAAGGTGATGCGCGTGCCGGTGGTGTCGGTGTCGCCCACGACGGCGAGCGGGGTGAGCGGCACGCCCTGCCGGTACTCCTGGCGGTGGATCTTCCCCTCGCGCTTGATCTCGAGCTTCAGCACCTCGCTCACGGCGTTCACGGCGGAGACGCCCACGCCGTGGAGACCGGCCGAGACCTTGTAGTTCGACTGGTCGAACTTGCCGCCCGCGTGCAGCACGGTCATGACGACCTCGGCGGCCGAGACCCCCTTCGCGTGCATGCCCGTGGGGAGGCCGCGGCCGTTGTCCTCGACGGTGATCGAGCCGTCCGCGTTGATGGTCACGTCGAGGCGGGAGCAGTAGCCCGCGAGGTGCTCGTCGACCGCGTTGTCGACCACCTCCCACACGAGGTGGTGGAGCCCCGAGCCGTCGTGGACGTCGCCGATGTACATGCCCGGGCGCTTGCGCACCGCCTCGAGGCCCTCGAGCACCGTGATGTTCTCGCTGCCGTAGGTCGGCGGGGGCGAAGGGATCGTCTCGTAGTCCGTGGTCATGCAGGGCTCGTTTCTTGGTCGTGAGACCGGCGCGCGGCGGCCATGTGTCGCGATTGAAATGGCGGTTTGCTCACGCCGGGGCGGCGCCGCGCTTCGAGGGAAGCTACGAGTGTAGCAAGAAGCGCCTGAACAGGCAAGCCGTGCCCGCGGCAGTACACATGGAATATCAAGCACTTACACCGCTCGATTCCGGGCCTCGTCGGCGCGGTGGCGCGGCGCGCCGAGCGGGCCCCGGGCGCACGCCCTCCCGGGCGACCTAGGCCCCCGTCACCCGGCCCTGGTCGACCAAGAAATCTTTCCGAGATCCCGCCTCGCCCACCGCGATGAGATCGGGGCGGGTCGTGGTGAGCAGCACCTGCCCCTCGTGCGCGCGGAGGAAGCGAAACAGCGCGGCCGTGCGGGTCGCGTCGAGCTCGCTCGAGACGTCGTCGAGCAAGAGGATGGGGCGCACGCCCCGCGCGCGCGCCACGACCTCGATTTCGGCGGACTTCAACGCGAGCACGATCGCCCGGTGCTGTCCCTGCGAGGCGACGCCCTTCGCGACGCGGCCGTCGAGCGCGAGGGCGAGGTCGTCGCGGTGCGGGCCGACCGACGCGGAGCCCCGCGAGAGGTCACGGGCGCGCGAGGCGGCGAGCGCGGCGAGGTCGGCGCCGCGCTCCTCGGGCGCCGAGCGCTGGTAGCGGAGCTCGAGGCCCATGCCTGGCGCCCCGATGCGCCGGAAGCCGTCGCGGGCG
>CAZHGG010000770.1:0-3613 GCA_964531755.1 uncultured Polyangiaceae bacterium | reverse complement strand
AGCGTCGCGGCGTGGGCCGACGCGGTCGAGCGCGCAGCGTACGATCACAGCAGCGTCGACGAGCGGGCGGAGGCCGAGGTGCAGGAGCTCCCCCCGCGGCCGAACCACGCGGCCGCGCGCGAGGCTTCTCCGCCGCGAGGCGCCGGCGATCTGCGCCAAGAGTTGGCGAAGGTGCCGAAGCGCGTTTGACATGCGAGGGACGCAGTTTCTATAAGGTGAAGCCCGTCCCTCGCGTCGGGACCAAGGAGCGCGATGAATCCAATCGTTATCGTCATCATCGTGCTGGCCGTCGTGGCAGCCATCGCCTACTTCGCGTTCGCCAAGAAGGCGCCGGAAGAGCTCCCGCCCGCGGAGCCCGCGAAGAAGCCCAGCCCGGACAAGAAGCCGGCGGACACCTCGAAGAAGGCCGACAAGCCCGCGACGAAGAAGGCGGAGCCGGAGAAGAAGGCGGAGCCCGCGAAGAAGCCCGACGCCGGCCCGCTCGCCACCACGGCCGTGGAGGCCCCGCAGGCGAAGGCGCAGCGCGAGCAGCAGGCGGAGCCCTCGGTCGTCGTCGCCCCGATCGCGCCCATCGCGCCCGTCATGGTGGAGGCCCCGGTCGTGGCGCCCCCCACGTCGAAGCGAGACGTCGCGGGCCTTCGCAAGGGGCTGAAGGCCTCGCGCAAGGGGTTCATCGCGCGCCTGACCGCGCTCTTCACGGGCAAGAAGGAGATCGACCCGGCCATCCTCGAGCAGATGGAGGAGGTCATGATCGCCAGCGATGTCGGCGTCAAGACCACGAACGCGATCCTCGAGCGCCTCCGCGAGCGCCTCGAAAAGAAGGAGCTCGACGACGTCGACGCGGTCTGGGCTGCGCTGCGCGCCGAGGCCGCGGCGATCCTGTCGGTGGAGCCCCGCGGCCCCGTGGCGGGTAGGCCCCTGGTCCTCCTCATGGTGGGCGTGAACGGCGTGGGCAAGACCACCACCATCGGCAAGCTCGCCACGAAGTGGAACGCCGACGGCAAAAAGGTCGCGCTCGCCGCGGGCGACACCTTCCGCGCGGCGGCCGTCCAGCAGCTCGAGGTGTGGGGCAAGCGCGTGGACGCCGAGGTCATCCGCGGCAAGGAGGGTGCGGACCCGGGCGCCGTCGCGTTCGAGGCCACCACCCGCGCGAAGGACGGGGACTTCGACGTGCTCCTCGTCGACACCGCGGGGCGCCTGCACACGAAGGCCCCCCTGATGGACGAGATCAAGAAGATCCGCAAGACCATCGCCAAGGCCATGGACGGCGCGCCGCACGAGACGTTCCTCGTGCTGGACGCCACGACCGGCCAGAACGCGCTCACGCAGGCCCAGCTCTTCAAGGAGGCGGTGGACCTCACGGGCATCGTGCTCACGAAGCTCGACGGGACGGCGAAGGGCGGCATCGTCCTCGGCATCTGCGACGAGCTGAAGATCCCCGTGCGCTACATCGGCCTGGGCGAGCGCGCGGAGGACCTGCGTGAGTTTCACGCCGACGACTTCGTCGAGGCGCTGTTCGGGCAGACCGACACGGCCGACGAGCCGTCGGGCGAGTGAGCCAAGAACCCTCCGATTCAGGCACCAAATGCGAACTTCACTGCGTGCGGAAGGATTGTCGTTGAAAGCTCGAAAACGCGCGTGGTATAGTCCCGCGCACTTTCGCTGTACGCCTGAATCCCTAATCGTTTTCGTTAGTTACGCACCGTGCAGGGTAGAGCGGCAGAAGGGGTTGCGATGAAGCAGGCTGGGAATACCCTGACCACTTCCGGCGGTGCGACACGCCGAGGTTGCCTAGGGCAGATGAAGGGCATTCGCCGCGTGGCGGGCTGCCTTCTCGCGGTGTCGGCGCTCGTAGCCACGCCGCAGGTGGCGCTCGCTCAGAAGGGCGGCAAGAAGCCCCCGGCGGCTCCGGCGGCAGCTCCGGCGGCTCCGGCGGCTCCGGCCGCGGGCGGCGACGCGATCGAGATCGACGATCCGAACGCGCCGAAGAAGCCGGACACGCCGCCAGACCAGCCGGCCACGCCGCCGGCCGGCGGCGTCACCGGAGGCATCTGCGACATCGACCCCACCGCCTGCCCCAAGCAGTCGGACATCAAGGCGCTCGCCGACAAGAAGGTGGCGGCCGAGGTGTACGCGGTCGAGCAGGAGTTCGCCCTGAAGAAGGGCCGCGTCGAGGTGAACCCGTACGGCGCGTTCACGCTGAACGACCAGTTCGTGAGCCACCCCGGGTTCGGCCTCACGGCGAACTACTACCTCACGAACGTCCTCGCGGTCGGCATCAACGGCAACCTGTTCGCCGGGCTGAACGTCGACTCGGACTTCAACTTCCAGAACCGCCGCGCGACCCGCGTCGCCGTCCCGCTCACCGAGTACCAGTGGAGCGCCGCGCTGCAGTTCTCGTACGTGCCCATCTACGGCAAGTTCTCGGGCTTCAACGCCTTCATCTTCAACTACGACGTGTACGCGCTCGGCGGTGTCGGCGCGCTGTCCACGCGCCCCATCGCGGTCATCGACCCCGACAACCGCAAGTTCGACTTCAAGCCGAAGATCGACTTCAACGTCGGCCTCGGCTTCCGCATCGCGTTCAACAAGTGGTTCGCGGCGACGCTCGAGCTCCGCGATCACATCTACGTTGAACAGCTCGAGAACATCCAGGTCGGCCGATCGCAAGCCGAGCAGACGGATCCGAACACGTGGCTCGGCGACAAGCCGCTCACGAACCACATCCAGGCCCAGCTCGGGGTGAGCGTGTTCTTGCCCTTCGGCTTCGAGTACCGGTTGCCCAAATGAGCGCGCGAGAGAGGACTGTCATGAAGCGGCGTAACTTCCGTGGCGCGTACGCGCTCGGTATCGCAGGGCTCGTCGGGCTCGGCGTGCTCGGGGCCGAGCGCACCGCGCAGGCCGAGGAGATTCAGCTCACCGGCCCGCTCGCGGGGGCTCCGCCCGTCCGTAAGCTCCGCCAGCACCGTAAAGGGCGCTTCGAGATCGCCCCGGCGTTCTCGTTCACGCTCCTCGACGAGTACCGGCGGACCATGGTCGTCGGCGGCACGGCGACGTACAACGCGTTCGACTGGCTCGGCTTCGGCGTCTACGGCGGCTACGGCGTCGTGGCCCCCCTCACCGCGCTCAGCGAGAACGTGAACGAGTCCGCGCCGCGCAACCCGCGCACCGCGGTCAACGTGTCCAAGGGCGACTTCGGGGCGCAGGTCTCGAAGATGACCTGGATGGTGGTCCCGCAGGTCCAGATCGCGCCCTTCCGCGGGAAGCTCGCGATCCTCAGCAAGGTCTTCGTCGACACCGACCTCTACCTGCACCTGGGCCTCGGCTTCCACGGCCTCAACGAGCGCGCAGATTGCGCCGGCGGCGCCTGCACCACCGACGTCAAGGAGATGGCCTCGCGCGTCGCCATCTCGCCGAACTTCGGCCTCGGGTTCAAGTTCTACACGAGCAAGCTCGTGAACTTCGGCCTCGAGTACCGCGCGTTCCCCTACTCGTGGAACCGCGCGGGCCTCGACCAGCGCGGCGGTGGCAACGACGGGAAGTTCCCCGATCAGAAGATCGACAGCAACGATCAGACCTTCAAGTTCAACCAGATGATCACGCTCTCGGTCGG
>CAZHGG010000769.1:0-3625 GCA_964531755.1 uncultured Polyangiaceae bacterium | reverse complement strand
GGCGCGCTGGGCTCGCGCTCCCGCAGCCCCGCGCCGTGAGCGCGCGCTCTGCGGAGCGCCCGTTCGCGCTCCTCGTCGGTCGCCGTCGGATCCGACGCGAGCGCCTCGGCGTGCCGGACGGCGCCGAGCAGCGCGAGCTGGCGTGAGAACTCGGGCGCGCCCGGCGCCGGGAGCCCTGCCGCGCGCGCGGCGTTGCGGTACCACACGTCGGCCTTCTCGGCGTCGCGGGCGTAGTGGATCCCCAGCTCGTAGAGGTTCCCCAGGGTGATCTTGGCGTCCACGCTGCCGCGATCGGCGGCGCGGCGGAGCACGGCGGCGCCTTCCTTCAGGTCCCGTGGCGTGGCGGTGCCGTTCAGGTGAAAGAGCGCCGCGGCGTAGTCGGCGTCGACGTGGCCCAGCTCGCCCGCCGCGCGGTAGGCCGCGAACGCGCACGCGAGGTCCTTGGCGCGCCCGTGCGTGCCCGTGCGGGCCGCCCTGGCGAGGAGGAAGAGGGTCTCCGCGTCGCCCTCGCGCGAGAGCGCCTCGATCGAGGCGCCGGAGAGGTCGAGCTCCTCGTCGGCCTCGCCCGCGGCCTCGTCTCCCTCAGCCTCCGGCTTCGCCGACATGGGTGCCTTCCACGGTCTTCAGGATACGCACGAGCGCCCCGACGTTCGCGTCGTCGAGCGCGGTGCCCGCCTTCGCGCCCCCCGAGCGCACATAAAACTCGCCGAGGTCGGCCGACCACCGGTCGAAGTGCTTGCGCCCCGCGAACACGATGGTGACGCCGGCGGCTCGGGCCGAGGTGGGCGAGTCCTCGAAGCTGACGTCACCCCAGTCGATCGTCTCCGCCGCCTCGCGCGTGGCCTCCTCGGCGAAGCTCAGCTTCACGGGGAGCGAAGGCGTGCCGCGCTCCGTCTCGACGCCGAGGGTGAGGAGGAAGTCGCAGATCTTGAGCTCGAGGATCGACGCGACGAGCGACGTGTCGACCTGCGTCCGCGAAAAATAGGGGAAGATCGCCCTCCCAAGGATGGGGAGCAGGAGCCGCGAGGTGAGCACCTGGCGGAGGAACGTCTCCACCTGCGCGTGAGGCAGGTCGAGGGTGGTCTGCCGCAGCGTCTCCGAGGCGCGCCGCTGCCACCACTTGAGCACGTGCACCAGCACCTTCTTCACCTTGTCGCTCGCCTTGATGCTCATCGTCGCGACCTCGGCGAACACCGAGCGCACCTCGCGGTCCAGGTCGTCCGAGGGCACCGCGAGGAGCGCGATCAGCTCGCCGAAGGCGGAGCCTGAGCACCGGCGCGCCATCTCGCGCTCCACGGCCGCCACGAGCGTCCGGGCCTCCTGCCGGAGGCGCGCGCGCTCCTCCTCCTCGTCGCGCGACGGCGTGAGGGCCAGCAGCACGCTGAGCAGCTCCTCGCGGATGCTCTCCGCCTCGCGGCTGAGCTCCCGCTTCTTCACGTCCTCGGCGAGCTTCTGTCGCATGCGGGCCGCGAGGAGCGGTACGCCGCTCTTGGGCATGCCGGTGGCGGCGTCGGTGCCCTCGACGGCCGCCCATTTCTCGGCGGGATCGCGGATGAAGCGCGCGACGGCTCGTGACGCGAAGTAGCCCTCCTTCACCTCGGCGTAGTCCGGGTCGCCCTCCTTCAGCGTGAGCATCTGGTCCGCGTACGGGTTGCGGATCCAGTAGAGGTTGTCGAACGCGCGCCCCTTCTGGCCGAACGCGTGGACCCACGAGCTCTGGCCGCGCGCCCAGAAGTCCATGCAGGCCTCTTGAACTCGGGAGTCCCAGCGGTCCTTGGCGTTGTCGCTGCGCAGGGTGCCGAGCGACATGTCGAACTTGGTGAGCGCCAGGAAGAGGCTCGGGTTGTCGATCTCCTGGGCCGCCTGCGGCGTGGGGGCGCCGTAGCGGATCTCGAGCCACCGCTCGACCTGGCTCTGGAGCTGGATGGCCTCGGGCTTCGTGGGGCCGGGCGAGCACAAGACGAGGGCGGTGATCTCGCGATCGTGCGCGTACTGCTCGAAGAGGAACGTGAGCTTCCCCCGCTTGTAGACCTCCACCGCGTGCTCGAGGCGGCCGGTGTTGAGCTCCGCGGCGCCGAACCCGTTGATGCCCTTCAGCGCGCGGCCGCCGGGGAAATCAAGGATGTCGGCCCGCTCGAGGAGCGAGCCTCCCACCGGCCGCAGGCCGAGGCGCACCTCCGCGATCAGCGCGGCGAGCACCGCCGGCTCGAGCGACACGTCGCGTCCGGCCTCCTGCGCGAACACCGTCATGCTCGGCTGGCTCGTGCCGATGGCGTTGAGGCACGACGCGTCGAGCAGGCTCGAGGTGTCGCTCGACGCGCGCACCTGGGCGAGCTGGAGCTCCACGTTCTCCGAGTGCCCCACCGCCTCGAGGCCCCCGAGCAGGCGCGCCGCGAGCTGGTCGAGGTCCTTGGCGTAGCCCGGCCCGCCCCAGAGGAGCGAGTACACGAAGAGCCAGCCGCCGAGCGAGCGCACCTCGGACTTCCACGCGCCGTCGCGCAGCACGACGTGCCGTCGCAGCTCGTTCAGGTAGGGGTGGCGGTCCTGGTACTTCTTCGAGAGGCCGTGGAAGACGGTGTCCCACGCCTCGGCGAAGTGCGGCGCGGCCGGCGCGCCCTGTTGCTGCTTGGCCGCGAGCAGCGTGCGGTCGATGCGCTCGAGGTCGAGCGGCGGCGCGGTGCACTCGACGAGGAAGCCGGTCGCCAGCGACTCGAGCACGACGTCGAGGGTGAGGAGGCGGCAGTGAAAGTCGCCCCGCGTGAGCCGGGGGCCGGGCGCCGTGGAGAAGCGCGTCACGACGCCGGTCGACTCGACGCCCTTCGCGGGGTTGATCTCGCGGAGGAAGTCGAGCTCGCGATCGCGGGCGAGCACCTTCAGCGTGCCGAGCTCGTGGGAGAGCAGCGCGCCCACCAAGAAGGATTTCCCGGCCTGCGACGGCCCAAAGAGCCCGATCGCCTGGGGCCGGCCCCACGCGCGCCGCAGGCGTCGCATGCGGAGCTGGAGGTCCCGGAGCACGGTGGCCTCGGGCGACGCCTCCTTCCCGCTCACGTGGGCGAGGGCGTCGCGGATTCCCTGGTCGAGTGTCTCGATTCCCGTCATGGCGCTCGTACCTCGTGACCTTCGTGACTAGTGCGCGTGCCAGTCGCCGTCGGCGTCCTGGTACTCGACCTCGACGCCGTCGAACGACTCGCCCGGGTGGAGCATCACGTCGAAGCGCTTGCCCGCCTCCTCGGTGCGCGCCACCCGCTCCTCGCCCGCGACGATGCGCCACGCGACCGCCTGAGGGTGATCGTGCCGGCGGTGCGGGCCCGCGGTCGTGGCCGCGCCGGGCCGCGGGGACACGGTGATCTTCACCGGGCCGCCGCCGCCACCGCCGCCGCCGCCGCCGCCGGGCTTGACGGTCACCTTGCCGCCCTTGAACGACGCGTCGTCGGCGAAGCCGGTCTTCCCGGGCTTCTCCTTCTTGCCGCCGTCCTTGCCGGCGTCCTTGCCGGCGTCACCCGCGTCTTTGCCCGCGTCGCCTGCGTCTTGAGCGGCTGCGTCGGCGTCCGCGCGCGCGTCGGCGCTGGCGTCGCCGCCGTCGGTCGCCGCGTCGGCGCCAGCCTCCGCGGTCGCGTCCGACGCG
>CAZHGG010000768.1:0-3632 GCA_964531755.1 uncultured Polyangiaceae bacterium | reverse complement strand
CGCCGACCGTGACCGTCGCGAGCTTCCCCAGGTTGACCCCGGGCGTGGTCACGTACGTGTACTCTGCAGGCGAGAGCGTCACGTCCCCGCCGGGCTCCCCCACCTGCACGCTCGCGATCCGCTCGCTCGAAGGCACGTACGTGGTGATGGTCTTGCGCCCCGCGGGGCTCCGTCACTCGCGCGCCGGTCCGGCGGCCCGTGCGGGCCCGCGCTCGGCGGCCCGCTGTACGTGCGCCAGGTCTCCGTCTGCTCATCGCCGCTCGGCGTCGAGGTGCGCGCTCGCTCGGTGGTCACCACCACGTCTCCCGTGGTCCCCGCGGTGCCGGTCGTGGTCGTCTGCGCTCCCACGTACTGGCCAGTCGCCCCGAACCGCGGATCAGGCACACGCTGCGTCGTCACGCGGCTCCCGTCGGGCCGCGCGAGCTCGCGGCCGCCGCTCACAAGCCGCTCTTCGGTCGACACTTCGGACGAGCCGAGCCCCGTCACCAGCTCCACCGTGCGGCGCTCCTCCAGCTCCGGCGTCGGCGCGCTCCAACGGCCCCCGCTCCACCCCGAACCGCTTCGTGCGGAGAAGTGGGTGCCCCCACTCGTCTCGTGCACTCCCCTCTTGCGCGGCATGAGTGTCAGCGATCTCCCACGCAACACTTGGCACTCTCGATCGCGGGAGTGCACTCGCCGGTCTCCCCAAATCGCGTGCTCGGGTCGGCGACTCCGACGGCCCGCGCGGCGCGACGCGCGCACCGCCCCTCCGCGCGCTCACGGGGAGACCCATGAGCCCGCGGCGCCGCGCGCAGGCCTCGGGAGGTCCGTCGTGACCGCCAAAGCGGTGCGCCGCGCGCATCGACGAGCACGAGGTCGTCGACGCTGGAGCGGCGTTGCTGGGCGGCGCGACAAGCTTCGGACCTCCGGGCGCGTAGGCCTGCGTCACCGCGCGCGCATGCTCGTCGGCCCGCGTCGTAGGTGTACGTCCTGACGCTGCGGGCGTTCGAGGCAGCTGCGGCACCGCGGATCGCCTCTACGGCGGGGGATCCAGGTCCGCCAGAATGCGACGCCATTCGTCGACGGCCCCATCGCGCTTGGCGTGTGGGAAGAGCCGCAACCTCGTGGCGATGGCCTCGCCGAGATAAGCCCGCGCCTCGGTCACCTTGCCAAGTTGAGCCTTGCAAGTGCCGAGCTGGCCCAGCGCCATCGCCACGGCACTCTCCGAACCAGTGCTCCGCTCGAAGGCAACGCGCCGTTCGGCGAACGGCTCTGCGCGCTCCGCTGCGTCCGCGCGGCCAACCAGCAAGTCGACGAGGGCGCCGAGGGCCCGGGCCACTGCGTCTTCTTCCTCTCTCGGGGTTGAGGCGCAGGTCAGAGCCTCCACGAGATGTTGTTCTGCCTGATCGATCTCGTCGGCGACCCATTCGGATATGCCGCAGTCTGCCAAGAGAACTGTCAAGACGCTGGAATCCACAGCCCACATCCGCGCGGCGGCCACAAGGCTCCGTCGGGCGCGGGCGGAGGCGGCGCGCAGCTCGACGGCCGCCTGGGGGGAGAGAGCGCGGTCGTGCGCTTCGACCGCGCGAATGAGCCTCCGCGCGACGCCGAACACGGCGCCCCGCTCCGCGGATGGAATGTCCACCGAGAGGGCTCCCGCTTCGATTGCCGCGAGCGACTCTAGCAGGCGCCCCTCTCCGTGCAGCCGGCGAGCCTCGTCGAACAGAGGAGCTTGCGTTGTCATCGCGGCTCCGTGCACTTGTCGTAAGCCTTGCCCTCGGGCGTAGGCGAAACGCCGTTGCAGTCATCCTCGTCCGGGTCCCCTCGATAGCCTGTCTCGTCGTGACAGCACTTGTTCCACTCCCGTATGGTTGGGAGATCTCGACAGTGATCCCAAGTGCGCATGGGATCGGGCTCGGGGAACGGACCGCGAAGGCCGCCGGCGGGCGCGGAGGCGTCGGGATTCACAGGAGGCACGCACACCCAAACATCGAGGTCCCATCCGCACTGCCCAGGTCCCGGCGGCGGCGGGTAGTGAGGCCAAGGATCTGCGCTTCGGCCCCCATCGTGCGGCCCGAAGAGGCGCCTCAACCAGCGAACCAGGTCGTTCCACCAAGCCGGCGCGCGCCCACCGCGGTCCACAAAGTTGACCGGATCGCCCCCCGCGTACTCATAGAAGTTCCACCCCCCGTCGAACCTAGCTTCGTCTTTGCTCAGCCACCGCCCGGTTCTCGGATCATACTCCCGGGCCCCGAACCTCACGAGACCCGTCGCGTCGTCGTAGAGCCCGCCCGCAAACCCAAACGGCACCCTCTCAAACCCCGCCGTCACGCTCTCCGCGAGCACCTCGCCCCAGGGGCCGTGCTCCATCGTCTGCACCGCGGCGCCCGTGGCCACGTCGACCACGCTTCGCAGGCTGCCGAGGTGGTCTCCGTAGATGCGGTACGTCGTGGTCACGGCGCCCGCGGTGTCCACCATCAGCACCGGCAAGTGCCGCTCGGGCACGTAGCCGTAGGCGCGCGTGTGCGTCACGCCGCCCGCCTGCAGCACCTCGCCCACGACGCGGAGCTGCCCGTCGTACAGCCACTCGCGCACCACCGCGCCGTTCACGCGCTTCGCCACTCGGCGGCCGCGGGCGTCCAGCGCGTAGTCCACAGTCGGCGCCCCGGGCTTGGTCACCGAGAGCAGCCCGCCCTCGCTGTCCCACGCGAGCGTCTGCGTGGCGCCGGCCACCGTGCGCGTCGTCACGTTGCCGTGCGCGTCGTAGGTGTACGTGAGGCCGCCCTGGCTGGTCACGCGGTCTTGCGCGTCCACCGTGGCGCCCGCGCGATTCCCGTTCGCGTCGTAGGCGTACGTCACGGCACCGCCGCCGTCGAGCTCGCTCGTGGCCAGTCTTCCCGAGGTGTCGTAGGTGTACGCCCACACCTTCGGCGCGCCCGGGCCCCACGGGGTCTCGGTCTTGGTCGCGATGCGGCCCGCCCCGTCGTAGGTGACGCTCCACCCGCCCTTGAGGTTGCCGGTGATCGTGGCCGCGCTCCCGGTGGGCGCGCCGTACGCGTCGTGCGACACCGCCTCTTCCCAGCCCGCGGGAGTCCCGAGGAGCTTCTTCAGGAGCCCCACCGACACCCCTCGCTCCACCACGAGAGGGCCAATCTTCGTGAGCAACCCGTCCGCGTCGTACTCCAGCGTGCCCGACGTGGTGGTCGTGTCCACCGTGAGCGCGCTCGGCCGACCCAGGAGATCATAGCCGCGCTGGAGCGTGTGGGCCGAGAGGCCGCCGACCGCCTGCGTCTCCTTCCACAGGAGCGACTTGCCGTACTCCTTCGTCAGCGTCACGCCCAGGCCCGCCGGCACGCCCGTCACGGTCTCGGCGGTCACGTGGCCCGCGGCGTAGGCGAAGTCGCGGTGACGCGCGCCCTCGGTCACCCGCGTCACGCGGCCCGCGAGATCGCGCGTCAGCACGGGGCTCAGGGCGAGCACCGGGGAGGTCACGCTCGTGAGGAGATCGTCGCGATCGTAGGCATAGGTGGTCGTGCGCGACGCGAGCGACATCGGCGGCGTGACGTCCGGCGCCACGTACGAGGCCAGGCGACGCGCGGGCGTGTACGCGAGCTCGTGCACGTGGGGAGAGCCCGCGCCGTTGCCGGGCGGCG
>CAZHGG010000767.1:0-3633 GCA_964531755.1 uncultured Polyangiaceae bacterium | reverse complement strand
CCAGCTCTTCGAGGAGCGCCTCGGTCGTATGCACGCGCTCGTCGCGGGCGTCGTCGGCGGCGTCGACGACGTGCAGCAGCAGGTCGGCGTCCGCCGCCTCCTCGAAGGTGGCGCGGAACGCGGCGAACAGGTCGCGCGGGAGGTTGCGGATGAACCCGACCGTGTCCGTGAGGACCACCTCGCGCTCGCCCCACCCCGCCCACCCGACGCGGAGCACGCGCGAGCGCGTGTCGAGCGTGGCGAAGAGCTTGTCCTCCACGAGCACCGAGGCGCCCGTCAGCGTGTTGAGCAGCGTGCTCTTTCCGGCGTTCGTGTAGCCGACCACGGCCACCGTGGGGATCGGCACGCGCGACCGGCGGCGGCGGCGCGCGCCGAGGCGGCGCTCGAGCTTGCGCAGCTCGGCCTCGAGGTGGGTCACGCGGTCGCGCGCGCGACGCTTGCCGATCTCCAGGGTGGTCTCGCCGGGCCCGCGGCCGCCGATGCCGCCGGTGAGCCGCGAGAGCGCGTCGTCCTTCTGAGCGAGCCGGGGAAGGCTGTATTTGAGCTGCGCGAGCTCGACCTGGAGCTTGCCGTCGCTGCCCTCGGCGCGCTGCGCGAAGATGTCGAGGATGAGCTGCGTGCGGTCGATCACCTTGAGATCGCTCACGCCGGCGATCGCCGCGGCCTGGGCGGGGCTCAGGTTCTGGTCGAACACGAGCACCTCCGCGTCGCGGTCGATGGCCCGGAGCACCACGTCCTCGAGCTTGCCCTTGCCCATCACGAACTTCGGGTCGAAGGCCTCGCGGATCTGCACGACCGAGTCGGTGACCTCGACGCCGGCGGTCCGAGCGAGCTCCTCCAGCTCGCGCATGCTGGCCTGCGCCTCGCGGAGCAGGTCGGACTTCTTGTGCTCTCCGCCGCGCGTGCTGGCGACGTGCACGAGCAGGGCCCGCCCGTCTTTGGCGCGCACCTCGCGCCCGCGCGAGCGCCGCGCGAACTCGGCCTCGAGGGCGGCCATGAGCTCGCCGACGTTGAGCGCGAGCTCCGCGAGCGGCGCCATGGCGACCTCGCGGTAGGGCGCCTCGCCGTCGGCCTGGGTCGGGACGTTGTGGGCGTAGGACAGCGCGCGCGGCGCGCCCCCGGGCGCCATGTGGATCACCGCCACGAGATCGAGGCGCAGGCGCACGAGATCGACGAGGTCGTCCTTCGAGAGGGCCTCGCCGCGGACGTGCGTGTGCACCAAGCGGAGCCCCCGGAACCGGCCTTGGGCCGCGCGCAGGCGGCCGATGTCCGGCAGCATGAGGCGGCCTGCGTCGCCGACGATCACTGTGTCGATCGAGCCCGAGCGGTGCACGAGCACGCCCACCTGCCGACCGGTGTCGCTCGACACGTCGACGAGGGCGCGCGCGAGCTCCGGGGTCGCGATCACGTCGGACGGGACGCGCCGGCGATAGAGCCGCAGCAGCGCGCGGATCGCCGCGGGCGACAGACCTACCTTGTTGCCGAAGAGCTCGATCGGACGCCCGCCCCGCTCGTCAGTGAGCGCTCACTGCTTGTTGACGCGCTCGAGGTACTGCCCGGTCGAGGTCTCGATCTTGATCCACTCGCCCTCCTTGATGAAGAGCGGGACGTTGACCGTGGCGCCGGTGGAGAGCGTGGCGGGCTTCGTGGCGCCGCTGGCCGTGTCGCCCTTGATGCCGGGCTCGCTGTTGACGACCTGCATGACGACGTTCGGCGGGAGCTCCACGCCGATGGGGTTGCCGTTGTAGAGGGTGACCTCGCACTCGAGGCCCTCGCCCAGGAAGCGCTGCTCGTCGCCGAGCTTGTCCTTCTCGAGGTAGATCTGGTCGCCCGTGTTCGTGTCCATGAAGACGAAGCTGTCGCCCTCGGACCACGAGTAGGTCATCGTGCGGTCCTCGACGTCGGCCAGCTCGACCGACTCGCCGCTCTTCCAGGTGCGCTCCACCACGTTGCCATTGGTGAGGTTTCGCACGCGGCAACGCGTGAACGACTGCCCCTTTCCGGGCTTCACGAACTGGTGCTCGACGATGTGGTACGGCACGCCGTCGATCTGAATCTTCAAGCCCTTGCGGATGTCGGTGGTGGTGGCCATGCGGGGCCGGGAGGTAGCACGCCGCCCCCCCTGCGGCAAACGCCATCGGAGAAATCGGCGCCCCCTCTGGAAGTGAGCCCCGCAGGGGCGAACGTAGGTCGATGGCGACCCCGCGCCGCAGGCGGGGCGCGCCATGATCCTGTGGACACGGCGACGCGGTGTATTAGGACCACCGCGATGCTGCACGAGACCGACGAGGAGCTGCGCGAGATCAAGCGCGAGATCATCGAGTCGCGCGGCCTCGTCATCAAGACCAACAACCTCACGAACGCGCTCAGCGCCGACATCAAGTCGATCGCCAAGCGCCAGCAGAGCTACGAGCGCAAGCTCTCGTGGAACAGCGCGACGGCCTACGTTGTGTTCGTGTTCGTCGTCTTCGCCGCGCTCAAGGTCGCGTGGGACGCGCGCGTCGACCAGATCCGCGCGGAGACCGACACCCGCCAGCAGGAGAACGAGCGGCTCCGCAAGGAGGTGCGCGAGGCGCAGAAGCGCGAGGAGGACCGCCTGCGCGCCGAGGCGAAGGCCGCGCAGTACTACGAGCTCGTGAAGAACAACAAGCGGCAGGAGCTCGTCGAGGGCTACGAGGCCATCAAGAAGGAGCCCATCAGCCGCGCGGAGCAGGCCATCTTCGCCGACGCCGCCGAGCGGGCGAAGAACGAGCTCGCGGCGCAGGTGTACACGCACGGGCTCGAGAAGCTGAAGGCCAAGCGCTGGCAGGAGGCGGCGAGCGCGTTCGAGGAGTCGCTGCGCCTGAAGGACGACTCGTCCATCGGCCCGAGCGTGCGGCTCGGTCTCGCGCAGGCGTACCGCGGCCTCGGGCGCCACAAGGACGCCATCCCGCTCCTCACCGCCCTCGCCGACAACACGGTCAACCGCGAGGTCTGCGACGACGCGCTCTACTACCTCGCGAACTCGCAGACCGACATCGAGGCGTGGAACGACGCGAAGAACACCTGGCGCACCATGCTGCGCCGCTTTCCCGACTCGCGCTACGCCGCTGAGGGTCGCATCTACCTGAAATCGCTAGAGCTTCTGCACTAAGAAGGCCGGCTCGGCGCCGCCGGCGAACTTGGCCCGCCCGGGCGCGCCCGGCTACTGCTGCGGCATGCAGCTCCCCGGTCGACTGGCCGCGACGACCCTCGGCGACGTGCTCGGGGCCCTCCACCGCGCGGGCGCGCGGGGCTCGCTCGAGATCGTCGAGCGCGGCGGGCGCACGCACCGCGTGTTCCTCGCAGACGGCCTCGTGACGGCCGTGGAGCTCGATCGCGCCTCCCCCACCCTCGCCGAGGTCCTCCGGCGCGAGGCCGCCCTCGACGACGAGGTGCTCCGCCGCTCGCTCCTGCGCGCGCTCGCGCAACAGCGCTTGCACGGCGAGGTGCTCGTCGACGACTTCCTCATCGCACCCCAGGTGGTGGGGCGCGCCCTCCGCGCGCAGCTCGGGCTGCGGCTCGAGGCGCAGGAGCGACTCGCCGACTGCCCCCCCAGGGTCCGGGTCGCCGTGCGGGCGCCGCGCGAGGCGCTCGCGCAGCCGCTCGGGCCGG
>CAZHGG010000766.1:0-3638 GCA_964531755.1 uncultured Polyangiaceae bacterium | reverse complement strand
CGGGCTCGGGCGCGCGAGGCGCGCGAGGCGCAGGCGAGGCGCTCGGGGCGGCCGTCGCGTAGGGGGGCGCGGGGGCGCGGCAGCCGGCGGCGGGCAGGGCCGCGAGCGCGGCGAGGGGGAGGCGGAGGGCGAGAGACCCGAGGCTGCGCGCGAACATGGGTCGCGAACTAGCACGCACCGCGACCGGCGGGCCGCTCCACAGCCCGTCAAGAGGCCTTCGAGGGAGACACCGCGGCGCACGCCTCGAGGCCACAGAGCCGCGTCGCGGCGGCTCCGCACGCCGTGCCCGCGTGCATGCGAGCACGCCCCGCCGATTCGGCTTGACATATGTCATGTCTTCTTGCGCACTGGATGATGGTCGTCTGCGCGCGCGTCCGGAGGCGAAGGGGAGGTGCTCGATGAACGGTGTCAACGACAAGGGTCGTGGTTGGGTTGCGCCATGTGTCATGGCGCTCTTCGCAACGCTCGGCGGAGCCGGCGTCGCGGCCTGCAGCGGAGTCGACGACGAGACTGGCAACGCGCGGGACGCGCTCCAGACCCCGGGGCTCGCCGTGCTGTCGAAGACCATCGCGCCGCGCGTCGTCCCCGGCGGCCAGCTCGACGTGTCGATCACCGTGAAGAACACCGGCTCGACCACGTGGCAGACCGGGAGCATGAAGCTCGTGTTCGGTGGCGAGGGCTTCGCCTCCGGAGACCTCGCGCTCCCGAAGGCCACCAAGCCGAACCAGACCGTGACCTTCACCGGACAGCTGACCGCGGTGACGCAGATCGGGCGCTACGTCCTCGCGTGGCAGGGCACCAACGCTGGCGCGCCGGTGGGCAGCGCCATCTCCGCGAACACCGAGATCACCTGCAGTGACGGGCTCTTCTGCAACGGCGACGAGCGGTGGTCCAACGGCAAGTGCGTGGCGGGGCCCGCCCCCTGCGACGACGGCGAGAGCTGCACGACCGACACGTGCGACGAGACCGCCGATCTGTGCGGACACGTCCTCGGCCCGGGCTGCGCCTCGTGCGCCGCGAAGAACTGCAACCCGAGCTGTCCTCGCGGCGTGCAGTGCGGCGACGACGGCTGCGGAGGCAGCTGCGGGACCTGCGATCCTTCGAAGTCCTGCGTCGACGGGCGCTGCGAGACGGTCACGCTCCCCGGCTCGTGCGCGAACCCGCTCCCCCTCCTCGCCCCGGGAGAGGCCATCTTGGGCGAGCACACGCTCACCGGAGACACGTCGGACGGTGTCAACGAGGTCTTTCCGACCTGCAACTCGTCGAGCACCGCGAAGGAGAAGATCTACGCGTTCACGGTGACCGCCGCCGACGGCCCGGTGGGCATCGACGCGCGCTCGAGCGGCTTCGACACGGTGCTCCACCTTCGCAAGGCGTGCCTGAACGCCGACACGACCATCGCGTGCGCCGACGACAGCGCCCCGCCCGGCAACTATGGCTCACGCGTCGCGGCGCTCCTCCAGCCGGGCACCTACTACCTCGTCGTCGATGGCTTCGACGGCTCGTCGGTGGGCCCGTTCACGCTCACCGCGCGCTTCTCCGCGAACTGCGTCCCCGCGTGCGACGGGCGCTTCTGCGGCAACAACGACGGGTGCGGCGGCGTCTGCGGGGTCTGCCCCGCCGGACAGGCCTGCAACTCCTCCGGGAGGTGCATCAAGGCGCCGTGCACGCCCGACTGCAACGGGCGCAAGTGCGGCGACGACGGGTGCGGCGGCTCCTGCGGCGAGTGCACCAAGGGCCAGCTCTGCCAGACCGAGACGGGCGCCTGCAAGAGCTTCCTCGCCTGCGACCACGATCGCCCGGTGTGCAAGACCGCGTGCTCGTCGACCGAGTACTGCGGCACCGACTGCGTGTGCCACCGCAACCGCGAGGCGCGCCCGGACCTCGTCGTCAGCCGCGAGCGGCTCGCGAACGAGATCCTCTTCGAGTCGCGCGAGTTCAACGCCGCCTCCTGCTCGGTCGCCGAGGCGTGCGTCGGCGGCACCGGGATGCGCAAGCTCCTG
Source organism: uncultured Polyangiaceae bacterium (assembly GCA_964531755.1). Lineage (GTDB taxonomy): Bacteria > Myxococcota_A > Polyangia > Polyangiales > Polyangiaceae > JAAFHV01. The sequence goes on along the minus strand of CAZHGG010000766.1, from coordinate 1,635 downwards.
CGCTTCAGCGTCGAGGCCGTGAACCAGGGGCAGGCCACGGTCAACGTGCCGCCCCCCGCCGATCGGCCCGACATGTTCAATTTCTCGCCTTGTCACGGGCACTTCCACTTCAACGGGTTCGCCAGCTACGCGCTCCTCGACCTGCAGGGGAACGTCGTTCGCACCGGACAGAAGCAGGCCTACTGCATGGAGGACACGGTGCAGGTCCACCAGGGGCCCGGCGTGGCTTGCAGCAAGAAGTACGACTGCTCGTCCCAAGGCATCCAGAAGGGCTGGTCGGACCTCTACGGCAACGCGCTCGACTGCCAGTGGCTCGACGTCACGGGCGTGCCCGCGGGGAACTACCAGCTCAGCGTGACGGTCAACCCGGCGCGTGCGTTCGAGGAGGGGAGCTTCGACAACAACACGACGACCGTGCCGGTCACGGTGCCCTGAGCATCTCGACCGTTCGAGCGTAGAGGCCGAACGGACGGCGGGCCCCGGGAAACCGGTCCCGCCGTCGGTGCGTTTGATGTGTCAGGACCCGGGCCCGGCGCGACTCGCGAGCCGTGGTACGCGCGTCGGCTCCTCGCGACTACCAACCGCCGTCGAGTGGGGCAGGGCGGGTGCGGGTGGGCCCCGCAGCACCTTGACCAGGCGCGCCGTGTTCAGCGCCGCGAGCGCGAGCCCGAGCGCGAGGACCAGCGCGGGCGCGCGCAGGCGGCGGAGCGGCGAGGGCGGCGCCACCGACTCCCGGACCCGCGCGATCTCGGCGCGCAAGCCGGCGTTGGACGCCTCGAGCTGCGCGACGCGCTCGCCGAGCGCGCCAGCGTCGTCGCGGAAGGGCTCGCTCATCGGGCCCTCATAGGCGCTCCGACGCGCGCACGCCGACCTGGGAGAAGCCCACGATCCAGAAGGCCACTGTGCCGCTGCCGATCAGGGCGAGCGCCACGACGATGGTCACGACGCCCCAGACCGTGCCCATCGGCATCTCGGCCTTCCTGGGCGGCGCCCCCGCCATGCGCGCCATCGCGGTCGTCGCCTCCGCCTTCGCGACCTCGAGCTCGGCGACGAGGCGGCGGTGCTCGGCCTCGAGCGTGGCCACACGCTCCAGCAGCGTCACGGCGCTCGGCGGCGGTGCGGCAGGAGACACGCGCGTGAGTGTAGTGGACCGTGACCCTCGCCGAAAGGCGCACACGCGCGGTCGCCACCTGGTCGGTGCACGGGTGTGCACGCGTGTGCAGCCGTGTGCACGGGGGGCGTCGCGCGCGCGCGCACCACACCGCCGCTCGCCCTGGCACGGCGCATGCTCAGGGGCCGAGGCGCCCGTCCGCGAGGCGCCGCGCTCGCTGCTGGCGACGAGGGAAGGACACATGTGTCGAAGACGAGAGCCCGCGGAGGAAGCGCTGGACGGGGGCGGCGGCGCTCGCGTTCAATCGCCGGCGAGCGCGCGCGCGCTCGAGGAGCGGCACGCCAGTGACCACCGAATGACCGCCGACGATCGGCTGACGCTCGGATCGAGCATCGTGTTCCTGGCTCTGGCGGGCCTCGCGGCCGTTCGCGCCCGTCGCGAGCCGCTCGCGGTGCCGCTCGGCGCCCTCTACCTCGACCTCTTCGCGTACGACGTGCTCGACCTCATCGGGAGCAACTCGGGCG
>CAZHGG010000765.1:0-3641 GCA_964531755.1 uncultured Polyangiaceae bacterium | reverse complement strand
ACCGCATCTGCAACGACTGCATGAAGGCCTGCATCTTCCAGAAGCAGGAGCCGGTCAACATCCCGCAGATCGAGACGCGCGTGCTCACCGAGGTCCTCGGGCTCCCGTACGGGCTCGAGATCTACGGGCTCCTGACGCGGTGGAACCCGCTCGACGTGCGGCGACCGTTCAGCCTGCCGTACAACGGCAAGGACGTGCTCGTCGTGGGGCTTGGGCCCGCAGGCTATACGCTGGCTCATCACCTGACGCGCGAGGGCTTCTCGGTCACGGCGATCGACGGCTTGAAGCTCGAGCCGCTCCCCGAGGCGCTCGTCGGCTCGGCGGGCTCGCCGCCGGCGCCCCTGCGCGACTTCTCCGCCATCTGCCAGGAGCTCGACGAGCGCCTCGTGCTCGGCTTCGGCGGCGTGTCCGAGTACGGGATCACGGTGCGCTGGGACAAGAACTTCCTCACGGTGCTCTACGTCACCCTCGCGCGAAACCGGCTCCTGCAGATGCACGGCGGCGTCCGCTTCGGCGGCACGCTCGACCTCGACGACGCGTGGGCGCTCGGCTTCGATCACGTCGCCCTCGCCGCCGGCGCGGGGCGACCGACGCTCATCGACATGAAGAACAACCTCGCGCGCGGCATCCGCAAGGCGAGCGACTTCCTCATGGCCCTGCAGCTCACCGGGGCCTACAAAAAGACCACGATCGCGAACCTCCAGGTGAAGCTCCCGGCGCTCGTGATCGGCGGCGGCCTGACGGCGATCGACACCGCCACGGAGCTCATCGCCTACTACCCGGTGCAGGTGGGCAAGACCCTCGCGCGCACCCAGACCCTCCGCGCCGAGCTCGGCGAGGAGGCGTTCCGCGCGCTGTTCGACGAGGAGGAGTGGGCGACGCTGAGCGAGCACCTCGCGCACGGCCGCGAGCTCGAGGAGGAGCGCGCGCGCGCCGCGGCGGAGGGCCGCACGCCGGATCTGCAGGGCCTCGTGGAGCGCTGGGGCGGCGTGTCGCTCGTGTACCGCAAGGCCGTCCAGGACTCGCCCGCGTACCGCCTGAACCACGAGGAGGTGCACGAGAGCCTCCGCGAGGGCGTGCGCTACATCGAGAACCTGTCGCCGGTGGAGGCCGTGCTCGACGGCTACGGCCACGTCAAGGCCGTGTCGTTCAAGCGCCCCGACGGCGGGCTCGTCGAGCTGCCGGCGCGCACGGTGTGCGTCGCGGCGGGCACGAGCCCGAACGTGACCTACGAGCGCGAGTACGCGGGCACCTTCGAGCTCGACGCGCGCAAGCAGTACTACCAGGTGCACACGGCGAAGCGGGTCGACGGCGCCGTGGTGCTCGAGAAGGCGCGCCCGCGCGAGGGCTTCTTCACGAGCTACGCGAAAGACGGCCGCGTCGTCAGCGTCTACGGCGACAACCACCCGCACTACGCCGGCAGCGTGGTGAAGGCCATGGCGAGCGCGAAGGACGGCTACCGCCACGTCGCGGCGCTCTTCCCCGAGCTCGCGTCCCTCGACCCGGCGGAGCAGCCGGCGCGCGACCTCGCGCTGGCGCGGCGCTTCGCGCACCTCGACGCGGAGCTCGGCGCCCACGTGGTGGAGGTGAACCGCCTCACCAAGACCATCGTCGAGGTCGTCGTCAAGGCGCCCATGGCCGCGCGCAAGTTCCAGCCTGGGCAGTTCTACCGCCTCCAGAACTTCGAGGCCCTCGCGCCCCTCGCGGAGGGCACCCGGCTGGCGATGGAGGGACTCGCGCTTACTGGCGCGTGGACCGATCCCGAGCGCGGCCTGCTCGGCACCATCGTGCTGGAGATGGGCGGCTCCTCACGCCTGTGCGCGTCGCTCCAGCCGGGCGAGCCCGTGATCCTCATGGGGCCCACCGGCCAGCCGACCGACATCGCGCGCGGCGAGACCGTGCTCCTGCTCGGAGGTGGCCTCGGCAACGCCGTGCTGTTCTCGATCGCGCGCGCCTTCAAGGCGCTGGGCGCGACGGTGCTCTATTTCGCGGGCTACAAGGACGGCGACGACCTGTTCAAGCAGGCCGACATCGAGGCGCACACCGACCAGGTCGTGTGGTGCACCGACAAGGGCGCCGAGATCACCCCGCGCCGGCCGCAAGACGCGCATTTCCGCGGCAACATCGTCCAGGCGATGCTCGCGTTCGGGAAGGGCGAGCTGCGGCCGCCGGTCGCGAAGCTCTCCGCGGTGCACCGCATCCTCGCGATCGGCTCCGACCGCATGATGGACGCGGTGCGCGAGGCGCGTCATGGCGTGCTCTTGCCTCTCCTCGACCCGAAGCACCTCGCCATCGGCAGCATCAACTCGCCGATGCAGTGCATGATGAAGGAGATCTGCGCGCAGTGCCTCCAGAAGCACCGCGATCCGGTCACGGGGCGCGAGCATGTGGTGTTCTCCTGCTTCAATCAAGACCAGGAGCTCGACCACGTCGACTTCGCGCACCTCCGCGAGCGGCTCCGCGCGAACTCGGTGCAGGAGAAAATCGTGAGCTCCTGGTTCGAGCACGTGCTACGTAAGCATCCGGAATTGCGTTAGTTTTCTGACCGGTCGCCGCGCGAGCGTCTTTCTCGCTTTCGCGCGGCGCCTGGGCGTGCGAGTAGGACCGCCCCTATGGCAACGCGCTATCACATCGGTGCCAAAGAGCTGCGAGGCGAGCTCTCCGCCTACGCGAAGCGCTTCGATCTGCTCGAGGTCCGCCCGCCCACCGCGGAGCAGCCGAAGGTCGGGCCCACGCTCGCCACGCTCCGGAAGTGGCGGAAGGCGGCGCCGCCGCACTTCGAGTTCGTCGTGGTGCTCGGGCCCGCCGTCGGCCGGCTGAAGGCCTCCCCGGAGCTCGAGTCCGAGCTCGAGACGGCGCTCGCCGCCGCGACCGCGCTCCAGTCTCGCTGCATCCTCCTCCCGACCCCGGCCGAGGTCACGCCCACGGCGCTCTCGCGCGAGCGCATCGCGCGGCTGCTCGAGCGCTTGCCCCGCGACGCCACGCAGATCGCCTGGGAGCCCCGCGGCGTCTGGGAGACCGAAGACGCCGCCGTGTGGGCCCGCAAGTGGGGTGTGGCTTTGTCGGTCGACCCCACGCGCGAGCCGGTGCCCGTGGGCCCCGTCGCGTACGCGCGCCTGCGCGCGCTCGGCGAGGCGCGCTCGTTCGGGCCCGCCGCCCTCGAGCGGGTCACGCAGGCCATCGGCGACCGGCGCGAGGCGTACGTGATCATCGACTCGCCGACCGCGCTCGCCGAGTGCAAGAAGCTCCGCCAGCTCTCTCAGCGCAGCGCGGCCAAGGACGGCGGCCGGGGCCGCGTCATCCGGCCGCGGAACCTGACGCTGAAGGTCCGCGACGACGAGCAGGAGTAGCCGAGGATGGCGGGCGCGCGCACCAGCAGCGGTCACCGTGGAGGGACAGGCGGGGCGGGTGGTCCCACGGTCCGCGCGCGCGCCACGCACGCCACGCTCGCGCCCGCGCGCGAGGCGGCGGAGGCGCTGCTCCTGAAGGGCAACGCGGTCGACGCCGTGGTCGCCGGCGTGTTCGCGGCGGCCGCCACCGAGCCCTCCGTGCTCCTCGGCCCCGTGCAGCTCCTCTTCGGCGGCGGCGGGGCGGGGCACCAGGCGGTGTCGGGGCGCCTGCTGCAGTCCGGCAGGGGCATC
>CAZHGG010000764.1:0-3643 GCA_964531755.1 uncultured Polyangiaceae bacterium | reverse complement strand
GCCGTTCGACTTCCTGCCCGAGACCGCCGCGGTCCGCGCCGGCGACTGGACCGTCGCGCCGCTCCCCGCCGACCTGCTGGACCGCCGCGTGGAGATCACCGGCCCGGTCGATCGCAAGATGGTCGTGAACGCGCTGAACTCGGGCGCGCGGGTCTTCATGGCCGACTTCGAAGACGCGACGTGCCCCACCTGGGAAAACCAGATCGAGGGCCAGCAGAACCTGTTCGACGCCGTCCGCCGCACCATCTCGCTGGAGGCCAAGGGCAAGACGTACCGGCTGAACGCGCAGATCGCGACGCTGCTCGTGCGGCCCCGCGGCTTTCACCTCGACGAGAAGCACGTCACCGTGGACGGCCTCCCCTGCCCGGGCGCCGTGTTCGACTTCGGCCTCTACTTCTTCCACAACGCGAAGGAGCTCCTGGCGCGCGGGACGGGCCCGTACTTCTACCTGCCGAAGCTCGAGGGGCACCTCGAGGCGCGCGTGTGGAACGACGTCTTCGTCCACGCGCAGCGCGCCCTCGGCCTGCCGATCGGCACCATCAAGGCGACGGTCCTCATCGAGACCCTCCCGGCCGCCTTCGAGATGGACGAGATCCTCTACGAGCTGCGCGACCACTCCGCGGGCCTCAACTGCGGGCGCTGGGACTACATCTTCTCGTTCATCAAGAAGCGGGCGCACGACCCCGCGGCGCTGGTCCCCGACCGGGCGCAGCTCACGATGGACAAGGGCTTCCTGCGGGCCTACTCCGAGCTGCTCATCCGCACGTGCCACCGGCGCAACGTGCACGCCATGGGCGGCATGGCCGCGCAGATCCCCATCAAGGGCGACGACGCGGCGAACGAGGCCGCCTTCGCGAAGGTCCGCGCCGACAAGGTCCGCGAGGCCACGAGCGGCCACGACGGCACGTGGGTCGCGCACCCCGCGCTCGTGCCGGTGGCGCTCGAGGTGTTCGACGCGCTCATGCCGGGGAAGAACCAGCTCGACAAGAAGCGCGAGGACGTCTCCGTGACCGCGGCCGACCTGCTGGCCATCCCGCCGGGCACGCGCACCGAGGCTGGCCTCCGGCACAACGTCCGCGTCGGTGTACAATACATCGAAGCGTGGCTGCGCGGTCAGGGGTGCGTGCCGCTGTACAACCTCATGGAAGACGCGGCGACCGCCGAGATCTCGCGGGCGCAGGTGTGGCAGGAGATCCGCCACGAGGCCAAGCTCGACGACGGCAGCGTGGTCACGCGCGCGCGCCTCGCCAAGATCCTCGACGAGGAGCTCGCCCATGTCGCCGCCGAGGTCGGCGCCGAGCGCTTCGGCGCGGGTCAGTTCGCCGAGGCACGCGCCCTCTTCGAGCGGCTCTCCACCGAGCCCACCTTCGAAGAGTTTCTCACCCTCTCCGCCTACGAACACGTCCTCGCGCACGGCGGCTGACCCGCCCTCGCCGCTCGCCTTCTCTACGTAACGAACCGTCACTCAAGGAGATTTTCATGTCCTCGACCCCGTCCGACCTCCTCGCCAAGCGCTTCGAAGGCATCGTCCGCCCCTACACCCCGGCCGACGTCCAGAAGCTGCGCGGCTCGGTCAAGATCGAGCACACGCTCGCCCGCCTCGGCGCGACGCGGCTCTGGCAGCTCCTCCACGAGACCCCCTACGTGGCGGCGCTCGGGGCGCTCACGGGCAACATGGCGGTGCAGCACGTGCGCGCGGGCCTCCAGGCCATCTACCTCTCCGGGTGGCAGGTCGCGGCCGACGCGAACACGTCCGGCCAGATGTACCCCGACCAGAGCCTCTACCCCGTCGACAGCGTGCCGGCCGTGGTGAAGAAGCTGAACCTCGCGCTCCAGCGGGCAGACCAGATCGAGCACGCCGAGGGCAAGCGCCTGCACGACTGGTTCGTGCCGATCATGGCGGACGCGGAGGCGGGCTTCGGCGGCCCCCTGAACGCCTTCGAGCTCATGAAGGCGATGATCGAGGCCGGCGCCGCGGGCGTCCACTTCGAGGACCAGCTCGCCAGCGAGAAGAAGTGCGGCCACATGGGCGGCAAGGTGCTCGTGCCCACGAGCCAGTTCATCCGCACGCTCGTCGCCGCGCGCCTCGCCGCCGACGTGATGGACGTGCCCACGATCCTCGTGGCCCGCACCGACGCGGACAGCGCGAAGCTCCTCACGAGCGACGTCGACGAGCGCGACCACCCCTTCATCCAGAAGGGCGAGCGCACCGCCGAGGGCTTCTACAAGATCAAGAGCGGCGTCGAGACCGCGATCGCCCGTGGCCTCGCGTACGCCCCGTACGCGGACCTCGTGTGGTGCGAGACCTCGACCCCCGACCTCGCGCAGGCGAAGCAGTTCGCCGAGGGCATCCACGCCAAGTTCCCCGGTAAGCTGCTCGCCTACAACTGCTCGCCGTCCTTCAACTGGAAGAAGAACCTGGACGACGCGACGATCGCCAAGTTCCAGGTCGAGCTCGGCGCCATGGGCTACAAGTTCCAGTTCGTCACGCTCGCGGGCTTCCACGCGCTGAACCACGGCATCTTCACGCTGGCGAAGGACTACCGCGCGCGCGGCATGGCGGCCTACAGCGAGTTCCAGACGCGCGAGTTCGCCTCCGAGAAGGACGGCTACACCGCGACGCGCCACCAGCGTGAGGTCGGCACCGGCTACTTCGACCAAGTCGCCGAGGTCATCTCGGGCGGCAAGGCCTCGACCCTCGCGCTCGAGGACTCGACCGAGGCCCACCAGTTCTAGAGGCCGGCGACCGCGGTCACTTGACGGGATCGCGCGCCGAGAGGCCGCGGTCCCTTCGCCTTTTTTGCCCGCTCGTGTGGGCCCCCTCGCCGGTTTTTTGGCTCGCGTCGCCTCGCGTATTCACGTAGCTTTTCCGCCGAGCCATGGCCGACCGAAAGCGCGATCAGAGCGACACCTTGAAGATGGGCGCCGAGGTCCCGCGGCCAAAGACCAAGCCCCCGCTCCCGCGGCCCGAGGTCGACGACGAGGTCACGGTCGCCGGCGCCGACGCCGCGCGCACGCTCGCGATCCCGCCGATCGCGGCGAGCACGCCGAGCCTCACGGCGCCGCCGGTCTCGCTCCCGCCGGAGAGCATCCGGTGCGACGACATCGAGTTCCACGTCATCCGCGACCACCACGTCACGAACGGCCCCCGGCGGACGTGGCGGGCGATCGAGGTGTGGACCCGCCACAACGTCTACGGCATCGACTCGGCGATGACCTGCTTCGAAATCATCGACCGCGCGACCGGGAAGCCGGACGAGGCCCACGCCATGCTCGGCGCCAAGCTCGGCGGCGGTCGCCAGCGCGAGACGGACTTCGTGCGGTACGCTTACCCGCTCCCCATCCCCGGGATGGCGGCCATGTTCACGCAGGGCCGCAAGCACGGGTACACCTCCACGGTCGACCGCGTGGTCGTCCGCGTGCGCGTGCTCCAGGCGCGCCCTGACGACGCCCTCCCCACGTGGGACGAGATCGCCAGCCGGTGGGAGCCCACGAAGCGGTGAGCCCGCGGGATGGTGCGGGCCCCTCCGCGCGGTGGCGCGCGCTCGCCGTCGCCGCGGGCCTCACCTGCGCGCTCCTCGGCGCGTGCACGCGCGTCGACGAGCCGAGCGGAGGCCAGGTCGACCCCGCGGCGTCCCCCCAA
>CAZHGG010000763.1:0-3645 GCA_964531755.1 uncultured Polyangiaceae bacterium | reverse complement strand
TGCCGCGCGTGACGCCGGGGCCCCGGCGGTGGCGCCCGCGCCCGCCGATGGCGGCGCGGCGGACGGCGGCGCGTCCAGCCGGAAGAAGCCCGCGCTCGGCCTCGACGCCTACAAGGAGAAGTGGGACAAGGCCGCCGACAAACACGACGACTTCCCCACGGGATATTTCGCGAGCGCCGACGGCAAGACGCTCGTGCTCCGCATCATCACCAGCGCGCAGGGCATGGGCGAGACCAGCGGCGACGCGTTCACGGTGCAGATGCAGCGCCTCGTGGAGGAGCTCCGCAAGCGGGACGAGGGCGCGCGCCGCTACGACCCGGCGATGGTCGTCGGGTTCGCCGGCGACATCCCGAACGCCAAGGCCGAGAAGGAGTCGATCGTCGACGAGGCCCTGTGGGCGACCGTCCTCGCGATCGTGTGCGTCGCGCTCGGCATCGTCGTGTACTTCCGCTCGCTCGCGTCGCTCCTCGTGGTGCTCCTGCCCGTCGCGGTCGGCATCGGCGCGGCGTACGCGTTCGCGACCTTCCACTTCGGCTACGTGAACACGGCGGGCGCGTTCCTCGGCGCCATCATCATCGGCAACGGCATCAACTACCCGATCGTCCTGATGGCGCGGTACCGCGAGTTCAAGTCGCGCATGCCCCCCCGCGTCGCGCGCCTCGAGGCGGTCAAGAACGCGTTCCGCGCCGAGCTCGTCGGCGCCAGCGTCGCTGGCATCGCCTACGGCTCGCTCACGATCACCGCGTTCCGAGGGTTCAGCCAGTTCGGCACCATCGGCATCCTCGGCATGTTCCTCGTGTGGGCGTCGATCATCCCGCTCGTGCCGGCCATGATCGTCCTCATCGAGAAGGTGCACCCGCGCTTCCTCGCGGCGCCGCTCGCCGAGTCGCTGACGGCCGAGGAGCTCGCGGCGCTCCCCCAGAAGCCCGCGGGCGCGGTGGTGCGCGGCATCTCGTGGATTACGGCTAAGGTGCCGAAGACGCTCGTCTTTTTGTTCCTCGGGGTCACCGTCGCGGCGGGCTGGAGCCTGCCCACGTTCCTGCGAGATCCGTGGGAGTACAACTTCCACAACCTCGGCTCGCGCGGGTCGAAGGCGGCCGGCGGCGGCGGCGCGGGGGAGTGGAGCACGAAGGCCGATCACGTCTTCCAAGGCAAGACCGACATCTCCGGGGCGCGCATCATGGCCGACGCCCCCGAGCAGGTGCCGCTCGTGAAGGCGAAGATCCTCGCGAACGACGCCGCCGACCCCAAGGGGGCGCTCATCGACAAGATCGTCACCCTCGACGACTTCCTGCCCGGCACGCCCGGCGAGCAGAAGGAGAAGCTCGAGATCCTCGCGCAGATGCGCGATCGCCTCACGCCGCGCGTGCTCGAGGGGCTCTCGCCCGACGAGCGCAAGCGGGTGGAGGAGATGATGCCCCCCGAGGACCTCGCGGTCGTGGGGCCGAAGGACGTGCCCCCGCTCATCCGCCGCCGGTTCGAGGAGTGGAACGGCAACGTGGGGACGCTCTTCTACGTGCAGTACAAGCCGAACACGTCGTGGAGCGACGGCCACACGGTGCTGCGGATCGCCAAGGCCTCGGACAACGTGCGGCTCGACGACGGCACCGTCGTCCAGACCGCGTCGCGCCCCACCATCTACGCAGAGATGATCCGCTCGCTCGAGCACGACGGTCCGCTCGCGACGCTCGCCTCGTTCCTTGCCGTCATCGTGGTCGTGCTGCTCGCGACCCACCAGCTCCGCGGCGGCCTCGCGGTGCTGCTCGCGCTGCTCATGGGCGTCGTGTGCACGCTCGGCGCGGCCGCGCACCTCGGCGTGAAGCTGAACTTCCTGAACTTCGTCGCCCTGCCGATCACGTTCGGCATCGGGTGCGAGTACCCCTTCAACATCTTCGACCGGACGCGGCTCTTCGGGGGCGACGTCCGCCGCGCCGTGCAGCGCTCCGGCGGCGCGGTCGTGCTGTGCAGCTACACCACCATCGTGGGGTACGGCTCGCTCATCGTGTCCGACAACCAAGCCCTCCAGTCGTTCGGCTACCTCGCGGTGGCGGGCGAGGTGGCGTGCATCGTGATGGCGATGTTGTTCCTGCCCTCGCTGCTGCACCTCATCTTGCCGAAGCCCAAGACGGGCTGACCCGCTCGCGGGGTCGTGCAGCCGAGAGCCCCGCGCGACAAAAAAAGCGCGAGGCGCGCGCCCCTTCGCGGTCGCGCGCCTCCGTCTTCATGTCCCGCCGGCCCGCCCCTCACCAGTCGATGATCATCGCGCCCCACGTGAAGCCCGAGCCGAAGGCCACGGCGGCGACCTTCATGCCGGGCTTCAGGCGGCCGGCCTCGAGCGCCTCGTGCATGAGCAGCGGGATGGTGGCCGCCGTCGTGTTGCCGAACCGCTGGATGTTGTGGATGACCTTCTCGTCCGGGATGCCGAGGGTCTGCTGGACGTACTGGTTGATGCGCAAGTTGGCTTGATGAAAGAGGAAAAAGTCGATGTCGCTGCCGACGATGCCGGACTCGGAGCACACCTCCATGAGGCCGCCGATCATGCGCTCGACGGCGTTCTTGAAGACGACCTTGCCCTCCATCTGCGGCCACAGCATGAACGGGTCGACGACGCCGTTGCCCTCGCCGTCGACCGGGATGAAGGGGCGCTTGCGGATGTCGAAGACCCGGAGCGCGAGCGTGTCGGCGTAGCGGCCGTCGGCGCCGAGCTTGTAGTGGCGGATGCCGCGGTCCTCGTCGGTCGCGCTCACCACCGCGGCGCCGGCGGCGTCGCCGAACAGAGAGGTCACCGCCCGCCCGCGCGTGCTGAAGTCGAGCGCGGCGGAGTGGGTCTCGGAGCCGACCACGAGCACGTGCTTGGCCGCGCCCGAGCGCACCATGCCGCTCGCGGTGGCGAGGCCGTAGAGGAAGCCCGAGCACTGGTTGCGGATGTCCATCGCCGGGACGAACTTCGCCTTGGGCCCCTCGCAGAAGCCCATCTTCTTCTGCAGGTACACGCCCGAGCCGGGGAACTGGTGCTCCGGCGAGAGCGTCGCGAAGAGGATCATGTCGATGTCCTCCTTCTCGAGCCCGGCGTTCTTGATGGCCATCTCGGCGGCTGGCACCGCGAGGTCGGAGGAGCCGATGCCCTCGTCGGCGTACCGGCGCTCCTCGATGCCCGTGCGCTGGAGGATCCACTCGTGGGTCGTGTCGATCCCGTACTGGGTGCGAAGATCGTCGTTCGTGACGACCCGCGGGGGTACGTACATTCCGGTGCCGGAGACGTAAGCGTTCTTCACCTGGGTGCTCCTGTGGTTCTGGCCTCTTCGACTAACGCGAGGGCCGCGCGACGGAAAGTCAAATCCCAAGCGCGGGCGTCGATCGTACGCGCGGGGCCGCCGATTTCTTGCCCCGTCGGGCGCGGCTGTGGCTCTGTCGGGGGGCGCCCGGCGGCGCGCCGGTCGCGCACACGGAGGCGCGACGCGGAAGACAGGCGTGAAGACCACGAGAAGGAGATCCGCGTGCGCCCCTGCCCAGAGTTCCCTTGCGACAACGAGCGCCTCGCGACGAGCACCCAGGCGGCGCCCGTGCTCCGCGTCGAGGCGCCCGAGCCCGCGCCGCCCGCGCCGCTCGCCGCCGCCGATCCGCACGTCGCGCCCCGCGTGGAGC
>CAZHGG010000762.1:0-3652 GCA_964531755.1 uncultured Polyangiaceae bacterium | reverse complement strand
CGGGAGACTCCGGGGATCTCAGGCAGAGGGGCACCCGACCCGCGGGCAGCCTGCCGCTCGTCGAATCGCTGGGTGGCCTCCAGTCTCTCTTCGGGTCGCCGTTCGGCGGGGCCGGAAAGCCCAAGCGCGCGCCTGCCACGGAGGGAGCGCTGCCAGAGAGGAAGAAGCTCGCGCCACGACTGCCGTGGCCGCCTTCGGCCCCGCTCAGCCCGGGAGTCACGCTCTCACCGCCGACCGTTCGTCAGCCGGGAGCGCTCACGCTCCATCCCGAGACCCAGCGGCTCAGGATCGCGACCTTCAACGCGCACTTGGTTCCCCCCATGGGCTACGATCGCGGTGGCGCCGTGGCGCCCACCAACTGGGGCGGATACGGAACCGAGCAATACGCGAGGGATATCGCCGCGGAGATCATGGCGCACAAGGAGGACTACGACGTCATTGCGCTCAACGAAGTGTTCGACTCCGACGCACAGAGAATCCTGCGGGACCTTCTCGAGGCGGAATTTCCGCACTGGATCATGGATGTCGACTGGACTGTCACCCGCGAGGATGAGGTCCTTTCGACCAACGAAGATTCCGGACTAGCGATATTCAGTCGCATCCCGTTTTCCGCACTGGATACGCCAATCCCCGCGGATTCAGTGTACTACCATTTCTCGGCGACGAGCTCCTTTGGCGACATTGAATGTCCGTCAACCTGTACTCCGTACTTCGCGTTTGCCGGGTACCCCGATAGTACGTGCGCGGAGGGTGACTGTAAGGCGGACAAGGGGGTCGCCCTCGTTCGCGTCGAACGTGGCGGTCGAAAGTACAACATCGCCTTCACTCACCTCCAGGCCGACTATCCCGCGGAGGGTACAGCGTATCCAAGTCTTCGGAAGAGCCAGCTCGTGCAGGTCCGGCGACTGTTGACGCATTTCGTTCCAAGTGCATTCGTGGACAGGAATCAAGAGGTTGTCGTCGTTGGCGACCTCAACGTCGAGGGATGGATCGGCGCCCCCGCTTTCGAGGGATCGACGGCGGCCGCGCCGAATCCGCGCATGCTCGCGTCAGAGTACGGAACGGGCATATGGAGCCAGCTTGGCTCACCCTCGTCCGACCCTGCGGCGGGGCTGCCGTTCTACGACGCGTGGCGAACGACCTCACCGGAGGACCATGGCCAGACACATCGCTTTCCGAGGAGCGAGCTCGGGCGTCTCGACTACGCGCTTCTCTACGGCGGCGGGTACCACCAAGCGGGCGCGCCAACGCTCCCGGAGGCGGCCTTCATGTCCGACGACCTTCATGACCATCAGTGTCCGCAGTGGGTGCGTCGCACGCTCCAAGGAGCCCCAAGCGACCACGTCGGCGTGTTGCTCGAGCTCGGCCCGCGCGCCCCAGCGTGCCGCCCCGACTACGCCGTCAAGCCGGCTTTCCCAGTGGGTGCCCCCGATTTCGTGGAGAGGATTTCTCTCGATGCCCCCGGTCAGGTGCGATGGTACCGAGTCGACGCGCCGGGGACCTACTCGATCGGGCTGCTCGAGAACGCGGCGGACCTGCTCGCGATCGACGTCTTCCCCGTGGCGGACCTGTCTACCCCGATCCCGCCCATCAGTCGGCTGCCGCCGCGCCTTCTCTCCCCATCGGCTCAGTGCAAGGACCTCGGGCTCTCGAACTGTCGCTTCGTCACGCGCAGGTACTTCCCAGGAGAGTCCCCGTTCTACGTTCGCGTCAGCGCCCCCTCGGGGCGCGTGACGGGCGAGACGGCGATCTACATTCGCAAGCACGACTGCTCGACCGAGGAAGACGGCTGCTGGCTGAGTCCCGGTCAACCGCTCAAGGAGTTCGTGGGCGAGCCAAGGCAACTTGAGTTCTACTTCCCCTTCCGAACGCACGCGTCCTTCGACAACCTGGCGCAGAACTTCGAGGTGGAGGCCGTGAGTCAGGAGAAGGTTTACACAAGCCTGTCTTCCGTCGGTCGCGGAAACCTCGTCGAAAACCGTTTGCGCAAGCGCTTCCTGGAGCGATACAGTGAGAGCAAAGACGACACGTACATGCTCCACGTGCGGCGGCTGCCGAGCCCCAGCCCGAGGCCCATCAGTGTCGCTTGGCGTACGAACTTGACCTACCTCTTCGGCGCGCGAGGCGGGTACCCGAGCACGACGCCCGGCGGACCGGCCCCGCTCTCTCTCTATTGTGTCGACGAGACCGACGGCGACGCGCTGGGAAACGACGAGGTCCTCTTGGAGGTCGGCTTCGGGGCCGGCGCGTCGAAGAAGGTCTTCTTCCGGAGGTTCTGGCCCGACGTGAACGCGGGTGATCCGATGATGTATGCGGACATGTCACCCCTTCCCTTGGTGGGTCCTGCAAAGATCTGGATCAGCGAGCTTAAGACAGAGGTGATGTCCACCAGCCTCTCAGACCGCGACGACACAGTCGAGCTCACGATCGCACCGCTCGATTGGAACGTTCCAGAGCGGCTGGCGCAGCTCGTGAGCACGGGGCTCCACCCGGTGGCTCCCGACGGAAGTGTGAACCCCTACAACTCCTACGGCGAATACGAGGTGACGTTCAATCAGGCCCACAGCCTGTCGGGCGGGGAGCCGTGAAGACCGTGAAGGTCATGCACTCGAACACGCGAGCGCTGGCTTCTTGCTGGGTCATGTTGTGCGCGGGTGCCTTGCTGATCCATTGTTCGGCGACCCCAGCCCCCAGTCCCACGCCCGACGCGAGCGTGGCGGCGGAGGCCGGGCTGGACGCGCGCGAGCCGCCGAGGACCGATGGATCGGCTGCGGCGTGTGGCATTCCGCTGGGGGTCACGCTTGACGAGGAGCCGCTCTGCACGACGACGTCACCCGGCCTCTTCACCGAGTACATCGTCTCGGTCACCGCCAGTGTGTATCACGTCGAAACCTGCAACGTTGATGAGTCGACACTTCCAGTGGATCAAGATGATTTCGATCGAAAGGAGGTCAGAAACGCCCCATTTCTCAAGAGCAATGGGGATTTTGTGCGTACGCGGGACTGCGTCTCGGCCTCGCTCACCGTTGATGGAAGGACCGTCTCTCGAATCGTGTGGATTCGTCTGAAGTAGCTCGGGAGCCGCTGCGCCATGTCGAAAGAGAGAACGAGACGCACTCATGAGAGCGTTCGGAGTCGGCTTCGCGGGCGTCCTGCTCTTCCATTGTTCCGCGACCCCCGCCCCCAGTCCCACGCCCGACGCGAGCGTGGCGCCGGATGCTGGGCTGGACGCGCGCGAGCCGCCGAGGACTGACGGATCGGCTGCGGCGTGTGGCATTCCCTCGGGGCTTGCGCTCGACGAGACCTCGCCCGGGCGCTTCACCGAGTACGTGGTTTCGGTCACCGACAATTCGTACCACGTTGATCTTTGCAACGTTGACGAAGCGGCGATTCCAATAGATCAGGAGGACTTCGATCGAAAGGAGGTCAGAGACGCGCCGTTTCTCAAGAGCAATGGGGACTTTGTGCGAACGCGCAGACTGCGCTTCGGGCTCGGTCACCACTGACGGCAGGAGCGTCTCTCGAATCGTGTCGATTCGTCTGAAGTAGCTCGAGAAGGCTCGCGAGGCTTCGAAGTAGGCTTTCGCTGCTGGCCTGGCCGAGGCGGTCGCCTCGTGGCCACTGCGCTCGCGAGCGCTCCGCGGGCTACGTC
>CAZHGG010000761.1:0-3663 GCA_964531755.1 uncultured Polyangiaceae bacterium | reverse complement strand
GGAGAGGCGGCCGACGCCCGCGAGCCCATCGACGAGGCCATGCTCGTGCTCGACGGCCTCGGGGGCGACGAGGCCGGCGAGAGCTTCGTCCGCCTCACCTACGCCGAGGTGCTCCACGCGAGCGGCGACGAGGCCCGCGCCCGCCGCGCCATCGCCGCCGCGCGCGCGCGGGTCCTGGCCCGCGCCGACCTCATGAGCTCGCCCCGCTGGCGCGCGAGCTTCCTCGAGGCCGTGGAGGAGAACGCGCGCACCCTCGCGCTCGCGGAGGCGTGGGGCGCTGCGTAGGCGCGAGGGGACGCGCGCCGACGACGGCTACGGCTTGAGACCCGACGCGGCGTAGAGCTTGGCGAAGAGCGCGTCGGCGCGCGCGCGCACCTCGCGCTCCTCCTCTTGAGTGGCGGGGTCGGCGGCGTACTCGGGCGACACGCGGAGCAGGTCCGCGTAGACCCGGCAGCTCCGCGCGACCTCGACGTCGTTCCCAATCTCCTCGAAGATCCAGATCGACTGGAGCAGGTGGCCGCGGGCAGCCACGACGTCGTCGCCGCCCGCCGACGCCGCGGCCATGACCTCGCCCAGCGAGCGCAGCGCGACGCCGAGCTGCACGCGGCTCTGGATCTCGCGGAAGAGGTCGACGGCCTTTGCGATCGCCTCGCGCGCGCGGGTGTACTCGCGCTGGGCGAGGTACGCCTTCCCGAGCCCGCGCACAGCCTCCGCGAGGCCGAGCTTGTCGCCCAGCTCCTCGGCGATCTCCTCGGCCTCCTTGAGGTACGGGATGGCCTTCTCGGGCGCGCCGAGCCGGGTCTCGGTCTCGCCGAGGTTCGTGAGCACGAGGGCGATGCGGTTCCGATCGCCGGTCTCCTTGGCCACCTCATACGCCTCCGCGAAGAGCGCGCGCGCCCGGGCGTCGTCACGCTGGTCCTGCGCGACCGTGCCGAGGTTGTTGAGCGAGATGGTCACGCCGACCAGATCGCCGATCTCGCGCCGAATCCGCAGCGCCTGCTCGAACGAGTCGAGCGCGAGCGCGAACTTTCCCGAGTCCTGGTACACGAGCCCGAGGTTGTTCAGGCTGAGCGCGATGCTGCGGCGATCCCCGATGCGCCGACGCGCGGCGAGCGCGCGCTGCGTGGCCTCGAGCGCGGCGACGTAGTCGCCCCGCAGCCACGCGAGCTTGCCCATGTCGTCGACCGTGCTGGCCACGCCTCGCTCGTCCTCGGCGGCCTCGAAGAGCGCGAGCGCGGCCGCGAGGTGCCGGCCCGCGTCGTCCAGCCGCCCCGTGTCGCGGAACAGCCGCCCGATCCGCCCGTGCGCGGCGCCGCCCTTGCCCTCGAGGCCGAGGCGGTAGGCGCGCTCGAGCATCCCTCGGAAGGCGGCCATGGCCTCGTCGTTCCGGCCGAGCACCTGGAGCACGTCCCCGTAGTGGTGGAGCGCCGTCACGTGGGCGTCGATGTCGATCTCGACCTCGGGAGAGAGCAGCTCGAGGCCCTTCTTGTAGAGCTCGGCCGACTTCGCGTTGGCGTAGCGCTGGCGGGCGATGTCGGCGGCCTGCGCGTAGGTGAGCGCCGCCTGCGCGGTGAGGCCCCCGAGCTCCCTGTGGCGGGCGAGCATCGCCATGTACTCCTCGTGGGAGCGCACGGACTCCTTGAACGACAGCCAGTCCGCGATGGCGCGGTGGGCGCGCTTCGCGACCGCGTGGGGCACGAGCCGCAACAGCGCCTCTCGCTCGAGGTTGTGCTTGAAGACGTACTCCTGGTCGCCGGGGAACGTGCTGTCGGGGAGCTTCAGCACGTAGTCGCGATCCCGCAGCGCCGCGAGGGTCACCTGGATCTGCAGGAGGTCGTCCGCATCCACCGCCTCCCACAGCTCGGGCGACGGGGCGTCCACGCGCGTGATCGCGACGAGGCCACCCAGCCAGAAGACGCCGCCCATGACCGCGGCGTGCTCCAGCAGCGCACGCTCCCGCGGCGACAGCGAGGCGATCCGCGCCGCGATCGCGTCCTCCACGGTGAGCGGCACGCGCACGTCCGAGAGCTTCTCGGGGTGCACGAGCCAGCGCTCCTCCTCGGAGAAGGCGTCGGGGACCTCGAGCACGCCTATATCCTTGAAAATACGCACCATTTGCTCGAGGAGCGCCGGGTTTCCGCCCGCGAGCGTCGAGGCCGCGTCTACCAGGTCCTCGACCCCCTCCGCGCCGCCGCACGGCGCGAGGAGCGCCTCCATCATCGCCGTGGAGTGCCCGTCGGAGAGCGGCCCGAGCTCGAGCAGCACGTGCTTCGGGCGGCCGGCCGCGCGCAGGTCGTCGCGGCGCACGAAGAGCTCGGGGCGCGCCACGCACACGAACAGCACCGGGGCGTCCACCGCGCCGAGCAAGAACGACAGGAGCTCGAGGGAGTCCGCGTCGGCGTGGTGGAGGTCGTCGAAGACGAGGACCAGCGGCCCCTCGCCCGCCTTGACGCCGCGCCGCGCATCCATCTCCAAGAAGTGGCGGAGCACGGCGCGCCGGAGCAGCCGGGTCTGCACGGCGTCGCCCGCGAACGCGTCGAGGAGGGGCGAGTCCTTGAAGCGGAGCTCGAGCAGCTCGCCGATGAACACGCAGATGTCGTTCACCTTGCGGTCGTCGAGCACCGCCGCGACCTGCTCGCGCACGAGCGCCTTGGCCTCCTCCTCGCCCATGCCCTCGACCACGCCGAACCGTGAGCGGAGCGCGCGCGCGAGGACGCCGAACGCGGGGCCTCCCTCGGCAGCGGACCCGCGAAACACGCGCGGGAGGACGCCGTCCTTCTGCGGCTTCGCGAGGAAGTCACGCACGAGCCGCGTCTTGCCCACGCCGGGCGCGCCGATCAGGGTGACGACGCGGCGCTCTTGCCGCTCCCGCGTCTGCGCGAGCGCCGTGTCGAGCTCGCGCAGCTCGACGGTGCGACCCACGAGCGGCGTGCGGCGTTCCAGGGAGAGGGTACCGGGGGAGAGGCTCATCGACCGGCGAGCATAGCCCACAAGAGGCGCGCTTGGCTGCGGTCCGATGCCCGCGGCCCCCCCAATCTGAGGTAGCATGAGGCGATGGCTTCTTCGCGACGCGACACCCCCCCTCGCCACGCCGTGTCCCCCCCGCGACCGCGCAGGCGCCTCGTGGCGAGGTTCGTCGCCGCGCTGCCGCTCACGCTCCCGGTGGCGCTCGCGCTCGCGTCTGGCGCGGGCTGCAGCACGGCGAAGGTGAGCGACGCGCCGGACGCGAAGCCGCAGTTCGAGTGCAAGCCCGAGCCTATCCTCTTCTGCACCCCGCTCCCGCCTGGCACGGCGGGGTGCGTGGGCTTCCCCGACTCGCCCGACAGCTTCCTCCAGCGCCTGCCCGCCGACAAGGCGTTCGGCGAGGGCTGCGTGGCCAATTTCGTGAAGCGCGACGTGCGCGTGGAGGAGGTCTGCGGCCTCGCCGCGGTCTGCGACTGCGTCCGCGTCGAAGACACGCCCGACGCGAGCCCTCCCCTCGACGCGAGCCCTCCCCTCGACGCGAGCCCTCCCCTCGACGCGGGCGACGACGGCGGCGCGGACGCGAGCCCGGACCCCGACGCGAGCGTGGCCGACGCGGCCCCGCCTCCCGATGCGGCCCCGCCTCGCGACGCGGCCCCGCCTCCCGACGCAGGGCCGCCGAGGCCGGTTCGCCTCGCGTGG
>CAZHGG010000760.1:0-3663 GCA_964531755.1 uncultured Polyangiaceae bacterium | reverse complement strand
CGGTTCTCGTACGAGGCGATGAAGTACTGCGCCTGCTCGTAGAGGTCGGCGCCCGCGTCGTGGCGGTACACGAGCACGTTGCCACCGTCGGCGAACTCGTCGGAGCTGAACATGTACGGGTGGCGGGCGAAGCCGTCCGCCGACTTGTTGAACGTTCCGCCGTAGTCGATCGTGCCGAAGTCCTTCGAGCGCGTGACGCCCGGGGAGTCCGACATGTCGTAGATCTTGCGGTAGTCGAGGACCTGACCGGTGCACTTCGCGCTGAGCGGATCGCTCGGCGTGCCGCCCTCGCAGGTGCCCACGGTGTTGAAGAGGTCGTTCAGCTTCCAGTACGACGGCACGAGGAACGGCCCGAGCACGCCGCCGGTGTTCGTCTCGGCGAGCAGCGGGTAGTAGTTCGCCTTGTTGCCGGTGTTCGAGTCGACGTCGACGTCGACCAGGTCGGCGTACATGTTGCGCATCCAGGCCTTGTCGTACTTGCCGAGGCCGTTCATGTCCTGGGCGGTGTCGCCCGGGTAGTCCATGACGGTCGACGAGCCCCACTTCGCGAGCAGGCCGTTCTGCTCGGTCTCGGTGATGGGGTCGAACCAGCGGCCGCCCACGCAGTCTTCACCGTTCGTGTGCGGCTTGTAGGACTTGGCCGTGCCGGCGCCCTCCTGCTGACAGACCTTCTCCGCGCCGTTGCGCGTGCGGAGCTGCCAGTACTGCGTGTGGAAGTTCAGGGCGTCGAAGTTGCCCACGAAGTTGTGGCGCAGGCCCATCGAGTGGCCCATCTCGTGGAGGATGACCGAGATGTGGAACTGCTCGCGCAGCCACTGGTGGACATCTCGATCACGCTTGAACTTCTTCGCGGCGTAGTCCGGATCGTCCTTGTCGGGCAGCGGGTAGAGCTTCTGCGCCTGGCGGGCGAGGCCCATCTGCGCGGTCGGCTCGGGCGCCTGCACGTTGCACGACGCGTGCTCGTGCGCGCGGGCGTCCTTCTTGCGCTGGACCCAACGGCGGAGCTCGGGGTTCATGCCGCGGAGCGGGGAGACGCGCGCGAGCATCGCGTCGTTCTCGATAGGGCCCGCCTTGTGGGCGGGGACGCCCGCCGCGACCTGCATCTCCTTCGTGGCGAGCAGCGACTCGAACTTCGTGCCGACGAACTGCTTGCGGCGCGCCTCGATCTCGTTGTCGCGATCGAGGGGCACGCCGGAGCGCTTGCGCGCCTCGGCGCGGGCCTTCAGCTTGCCCAACATTTCCTTCGCGTTGAGCTGCTCGTTCGGCTGGAGCTTGCGGCGCGGCAGGAAGTTGCCGTTGCCGTCGGCCGAGGCGATCGAGTCGAGGCGCGACTGCACCTCGGCCTGGCTCAGGACCTTGGGCTGGAACACGTTCTGCCCGAAGTTCGACGCGCGGGCCCAGTCGAGCATGTACTCGCCAGAGGTGACCTGCTCGTCGGTGATCTCGCCGTTCAGCCAGCGGAGGTAGTCGGCCGTGCCCTGCACCGCGAGGTCGAGGATGTGGCCCCACTCGTTGACGCTGGTCTGGACCTTCTCGCCGGTGAGCGGATCGTCGCCGTCGACCATGATGCCCCAGGGGGACGGGTCTTGCGGCGTGTTGATGATGTTGACCGAGTTGTAGCGGAGGTCACCGATTCGCGCCTCCGTGCCCACCTTGCCGCAGGCCTTGTCGTCCGACTCGATGACCGGGCTGTGGCAGAGCACGAAGATGTCTTCGATGTCCTTCGCGGCGCCCTCGCGCTTGGCGATCTGCTCTTCGCTCGTGACGTAGGCGGTCGCGTCCTTGCCGACGCGGAGCGCGTCGACCTTCTTGCCGGCCTGGATGGCCTGCTTCGCCGCCACGTTCCACTGCTCGAGCGCCACGGCGGTCGACGGGAAGAGGTCGGCCGGGCCGTCCTTGCCGTAGTACCAGGGGATCTTCTTGGTCTTGCGCTCGTTCAGCGGGAGCGTGCAGCGGTGGGCGAGGGTGTCGCAGCGCGAGCCCGGGTGCGCGACCTGGCGGTTGACCAGGAACTCGCACTCGTCGTCGGTCTTGTTCTCGTTGCCGTCGAGGATCTTCCAGCGGTTCGACTCGCGCGCCTGGCTCTGCGCGATCGAGCTGCCGGCGAACGGCTTGCCGTTCGGGTCGGGGATGGGCAGGCCCGTGGTGGCGTCCCGCGCGCCGTCGGCGCGGAACTTCATGATGTCGCCGTTCTCGTCACGCCAGAAGTCGACGTTGCACTGCGCGAAGAGCTCCTTCCCGCCCACGTTCTGGCTGATGTGGCTGCGCTCGAACATGTTGTACTTCGCGGCGAGCCGGTGCCACTTCGTGTCGAGGATGCCGTAGTTGCGCTCGTAGCCGTAGCGGTCCGCGTAGAAGGCGCCGAAGGCCTCCATGCGGTTGCCGTCCCAGTCGCTCGGCTCGTAGTCGGTCTCGACGACCTTCCGGAACGAGAGCCGCAGCGTGAGCTCGGTCGGGTTGCAGTTGCCCGCCGGGTGGATGCCGTAGAAGTAGCAGGCGGGGAACGCGCCCCACGGCGTGTCGATCATCTGCGGCGTGGCGAAGGCCTTCGTCGCCACGTCGAAGTAGCCCTCCTCCGGCGCGAACACCGGCGCGTCGGGGCTGTCGGGGTCTTCGACCTTGTACTCCATCGGCGAGAATTTCACCGCGCCGTACAGGCCGATCTGCGACAGGGTGTCGACCTCGTAGCCGTCGGTCACCATGTTCTTCGACCAGTCGACCCGCATGTACTCGCGCTGGTACCAGGGGCGGTCGGTGTTGTTCTCGACGATGACGTTCATCTCCTCGCCGGTAGAGGAGTTGTAGTCGCGGCGAATGTCGAAGTGGCTCTCGATGGCGAACATGCCGACGACCTGACCGTCGTTCGTGCGCCGCGAGCCCTTGTGGTCGGAGTCCTGAATGCGCTCGAAGGTGGAGCGGGCGATGAGCGCGCGCTCCTGCACCTCCCACTTGATGCGGTTGGTGGGCTGCGCGTACGTGGCGGTGAAGAGGCCGTCTTGCGCCGCGCCGTATGGCACGTCGATGACGGTGTTGCGCATGTAGAACTCGGGGTCGTCGTTCGGATCGGTCAGCTTGCCCACGAAGAAGCTCTTCGGCATGGCGTTGGGCTGCACCCGGTTGATGGGGTCGCGCTCGCCCGCGCACCCCACGGAGACCCAGCACAGGCCCCCCAACAGGGCGCCCATCCCGAGTCGTCTCATCCACTTCGCTACCATCCCGGCCTCCTTGCGCGCGGCCCTGAGCGGTTCAGGCGCCGCGCGAACCACGCAACATTCGTTCCACACAAACTGTTGAATTATTTCAGAAAGATACGTCGTGGGCGGGGGCCCCTCGGGCGGCACCGTTAGGGCCTTAACCGCCCGCCGCGTGCGCCGATCGCCGGGCCCCTCGCGGGCCGAGCCCCCGCGCGGCGCGGTCACTTAGACCCCCGGGGGTCGGGGCGTCAAGCGCGCCCCGCGGCGCGAGGCCCCCGCCCCGGGTCGCTTCTTGTTCTGCGCGGCGGGGGAAACTACGCTATGGCCTCGCCATGCGGCCTGGCTTAGCGCACTTCGCGGCGAAGGCACGCCGAATCACGCCGGCGCGCGCGGGCGGCCCCGGCGTGCTCGGCGCGCTCGTGGCGCTGACCGCGGTGGTCGCGCTCCACCACGCCGCGTGCAGCGGCCC